>CAZUGG010000168.1:0-6983 GCA_964619905.1 uncultured Dehalococcoidia bacterium | reverse complement strand
CCTCATCCATATGCTCATCATCCATGACTTTCATACGGGGCCCCGGCTCTTGGGCCGCGGGATTCATCTGGGTGTAATTCAAATTGGCCACGTTGCCCAGATCAGTCCCACTATTCCATCGTTCGACACCAGCAAGTCCTGCCACGGCAGTCGCCCGCGTCACCTGCTGTGACGAGCCCATCGCAGGATTGGACATTTGCCAGTGATTGTTGACCCAGTATTCGTTGCCATCGTCTTTCTGAATGATGTGCGGAGCGACGTCCTTGAAGGCTGGTTCGATATATTCGGGAATAGCGAAAGCCGGCTCTAAGTAATGGCCGGCGGCGTCGATAATACGAGTCTTTACCTGCGTCTCTGTCGTCATGTCTCCTCCTATGTGCCGGCCTGTTTCCTAGTTCAGCCCATATAGGGCAACTGCGTTCCCAGCGATCATCTTGTATTTTTCGTCTTCTGGCACATCTGCAAAATCCTTGTCAATTGTGGTCTTGGATTCCGGCCACGAAGTTTCGCTATGCGGATAGTCAGACGACCACATGATGCTCTCAACGCCGATCGTGTGCCGCTCCCGAATCGCCACTGGGTCGTCTATTAGCGTCCCTAGTACATGATTCTTAAAGTAGTAACTAGGAGGTTCCTTCAGCTCCGACTTGGTCCAATGCCGGTGCTTGTGCCACACATGATCCATGTAGCTGATCATGAAAGCGCACCAGCCAAGACCCCCCTCCACCTCAACCAACTTCAGGTTTGGGAAGCGTTCGAACACACCACCATAGATAAAGAGCCCTATCGGTTCCGCCATGCTGAGCTTGGTCATTGTCATGTCGGAGAGAAAGTGGGGCGTCGAGTCAAAGCGAGTACTGCGGCCACCCATACTGGAGTGAACCTGAACGGACATGCCCTGGTCGTCGATGGTTTTCCAAAGGGCATCGTACTTGGGGTCGGAATAATCCGCTCCGTTGGGAGTGGTGCCGGGGATAAGAACTCCTCTGAGGCCGAGCTTACCAGCGTGCTTGGCTTCATCTATCGCCTCTTCGATGTCCCCTATAGGCAGGTAGGCAATGCCCAGAAGTCGATCTGGGGCCGTTTTGCAAAAGTCTGCAAGCCATTCGTTATAAGCGCGATGGCTGTCCACTGCGAGGTCCTTATCCTCCGTCCGCAAGGGTCCACCACCGTAGATAACTTCGGCATCGACCCCGTCAATGTCCTGATCCTTAATACGTTCAACCGCGTCCCAGCCCCCGGGACGCATGTCACTCATCTTGCCTTTGAATTTGTAGTCTTCAGCTTTCTTCCCAGCCAAATTCGAAAGCATGATGTAGGGGCTCTTCCTGCCCTCAAACACAACAAAGTCGCCCTCGTCCGTGCTTTCAAGAACAGGGGCTCTATCCCTGAAGGCCTGAGGGAGATACTCTTGCCAGAACGTTGGGGGCGGACTCACATGCGAGTCCGCCGAAATGATTCGATAATCCCGCATTGAATCCTCCTCTACGCCGCCCAATCCCCTAGGCTGTGCACCGTCGGCGCCCATCATATGGCGCCGCTTAAATGAGGGTCAAGCGTATGTAATACCCAGTCGCAAGCAAGTCCCGCTAGACAAACATTGGTCAGCGCCAGCATTATGGCTGCGCTCTGGGACTCTCGGAATCGAAAAGGGGAACGGCTTTATGGTTAAACCGCTACGCGGCGTAAAAGTAGTTGAACTCGCAACCTGGGCGGCTTTGCCCGGCGGAGCAGCCATTCTTGGGGATTGGGGTGCAGACGTCGTAAAGATAGAGGATCCGCGCAGCGGGGATCCCTTGCGGGGCTTTCATCACAATGTCGGCGGAGGGCCCGAAAATGCGCCTCCCCCAGCATTTGAACAGAAAAACCGAAACAAGCGTGACGTTGCTCTTGATGTCAGCACCCCTGCCGGTCAGGACGTCATCCGCACCCTCCTACACAAAGCCGACGTCTTCGTCACAAGCATGAGGCCGGTCACCCTAGCGCGCTACAAGCTTACCCATGCAGAACTTATCGAAAAGAATCCGGGTTTGATCACAGTCCATCTGTCAGGATTTGGCCACAAAGGACCGGACTCGCACCGACCTGGGTACGACGCCCTCTGCTTTTGGTCCAGAACCGGTTTGGCACGAAGCCTCGCCGGATTTGACGCCGACCCTATCAGCCAGCGGCCCGCTCAGGGAGATCTCACCACCTCCATCGGCATCGCGGGAGGCGTCTGCGCCGCTCTATACGAGCGCTCCCAAACAGGGAAAGGTCAAGAAGTGCTGGCCTCGCTTTACGGAACTGGTTTATGGGTTGTGTCCAGCGATCTTGCGACCACCTTCGTGACGGGAGAGAACCCTCGCAAGCTTGCACGCAAGGATGTAGGCAACCCACTCGTCACTACATACAAGACGAAGGACAGTTGGGTGCATTTGGTCAATCTCCAGTCTGAACGTTTCTGGCCGCCGTTGTGTCGGGCCGTAGGCCGAAAAGATCTCATTGACGACGAACGCTTCAATGATCCGGTCAAACGCTCCGAAAACGGATCCGAGCTCATTGAAATCTTTGACACGGAATTCGCCAAACGCACAATCGACGATTGGCAGCCGCGACTCGATGCCGAAGGCATTCGCTGGGGCCGCGTACCCACTACCCTCGACGCTTCACGCGACGAACAAGCCTGGGCCAACGGCTACTATCAAACCATCCCTCACCCAGATCGCGGAGAGATGACCTTTGTATCAAGCCCACTGCAGTTTGGAGGGGAGCCTTCACCGATTGAGCGTCCCGCACCGTCAGTCGGACAACACACCGAAGAAGTGCTTCTCGACTACGGTTACTCTTGGGATCAAATAAACGCTTTGCGCGACGACAACGTCGTCTTATAGAAGGAGTCCTATGACCCGACTTCATGGTGACGTCAACGAGATCTATAGCAAGCTCCCGCAGCCCACTATCCAAGCGTGGCGCGCATTCAGCGCCTCGATTTGGGAAGACGGGCGTATCGATGCACCGCTACGCGAGATGATTCGGATGCGATCCGCCCAAATGTCCAAATGCGTGGCCTGAGAGATGACCCGCATCGCTGAGGCTCAGCGAGAGGGGTTGAGCGAGGAGACCATTGGTAAGGTCGCAACGTTCCGCGACTCAGACTTAGGCGAGCGTGAAAAAGCTGCACTCGAGTACGCCGAATGCTTCATTCTCGATGCCGCTGCTGTAGACGACTCCTTTTTTGCAAAGCTAAAGACATACTTCAGCGAAGAAGAGATCGTCGAATTAGGGTTCATTTTGATCATGTACAACGGCCTGCACCGTTTCAACGCGTCGATCGGTCTCGAACCCAAGGTTGCCAGTGGCCTGTCGTGTATCTCCGCATTGGATGTACCAGCCAAAATGCCCTAAAGGGAAGTCCCAGCCTTACGAATAAAAACCTTCGTTTATTTAGTGCGTCCCGGGGGCTAGCCACGGTGAAAATCTGCCACAGCAGGTTGGGCATCGGTAGGGACTTGCAAGAACGCTTCCCGTGAGTTAGATTAGTTTTGAACTTTGTTCAACCTAGTTCCCACTCTTAGGGGACTAGCGAGGCTGGTCTTGGCGGGGGCGCCTAGATCAATCGTCGCCTCGAATGCGGTGGCGTCTGGGGCCCCGTGACGCCGGGCGGGAGTCGGTGATGTTGTATGGCCAGGCTGTGCGCAGTTCAGCAGTCAGCGAGCGCACGTCTCGGCAACGCTGGGAGACAATTGGCGCCGTTTCTCTCTTCCTAATGATCAACGGGCTCGTCATGCTCCTGTTCCCATTGCTGCTTGGCGTGGTCATTTCCGCCTCCCACGGCATCACGTGGGGCTCGAGCGGCGGTGCCGCATTCATGGGGGTAATCCTGGCGCTTGCGGGTCCTAGTGTGGCTCGTTCGGTGCGAGAGATCGTTGACGGTTAGTTAGGCCACCGTCCCGAAAACACCCGGGATACCGGTCCGTCGAGCCAGACTTCGCCCTCCCCATCCCAGTCGATCCGAAGATCGCCACCAGGAAGGCTTACGACTACGGATTTGCCAGTTAGGCCTTTGATCTGTCCAGCCACAGCAATAGCAGAGGCCCCGGTACCACAGGCAAGAGTTTCGTTCGCGCCGCGTTCCCAAACACGAGCCTTCACCCTTTCAGCACTCTCTACATTGACGATCTCAAAGTTAACCCTTCGCGGGAAAAATGGGTCATGCTCCATCAGTGGTCCCACCCGGTCGAGCGGCCATTCGGACACCGGCTCGTCGATGAAGGCAACTGCATGCGGATTACCCATTGACAGACTCGTGACGCTCAAAGGGATCTCACCTACGACAATCCGATGATCGATGACTCGCTCATCCCCACTCATTGCCACAGGAATTTCCTCGGGCTTGAAGCGCGGCGCTCCCATCCCAACACGGGCTGAAACAACCTCGCCGTTCTCAAGTCGCGGTGTGATTTCGTGGACCCCTGCAAGCGTCTCGACAAGCAAACTCTCTTTTGGCGCCTCAAGCTGCTCAATAACGTGCTTGGCGAAGCAACGAATACCGTTCCCGCACATTTCTGCTTCGGATCCGTCTGCGTTGAACAGCACCATACGGTGCGCCGCCTTCATCGAGGCCTCGACAAGCAGCAGTCCATCCGCACCCACACCGAAGTGCCGATCGCACATGGCAATGGCAAGGCCAGACCAGTCCGCCGATTTGCCCTTAGGCTCGACGACAATGAAGTCATTGCCAGCGCCGTGGTACTTGGTAAAAGAGACGGCTCCCATATCAGTCATCACGAGGGTATTATACGGCAGCACACAGAGAGTTCTTCTAGGAAATCCGTCTTTGGACTATACAAAGATCGCTACGATGATGCAGCGCCTATGGGCACCCATCACCATTATTACTACGTCATCAGAAGGTCGCGACAACGCCCAGGCGGGCGTGTCTATTGGTGCAGCTTCGATTGTTGCTGACAGGCCACGGGTGGTGGTTCAGCTCTATAAGACAAACCTAACCCACGAGTTGGTCATAGCCAGTGGCGCTTTCGCTATATGCTTCATGCGGCAGGACCAACTGGAACTCGTGCACAAAATGGGCTTCGTGAGTGGCCATGACGAAGACAAAATGTCGTCACAGGCTTATTCGAAAGGAGCGACAGGAAGCCCAATCTTGGACGACTGTCTCGGTTACCTCGCCTGCCGTGTGATTAATGCGATGGACGGAGGCGACATGACAATCTTCCTAGCCGACGTGGTCGACGGAGAGATGCGCGCCGGAGGCGAGCCCTTGGAGGGAGCACATTGGCGAGTGGCAATTCCTCAAGCCTGGACTGACGAGTGGAACCTCAAAATTGCGAAAGAAGTCGAGCACTCGAGGAAGGTTATGGATAGCATCGAGCCCCTAGACTGGACTGCGCGCCTCCCGCCTCGCTAGCAGTTTTTATTACTGCATTGCTGACGCAGCGTTAATGAACAGACTTTGCCCGTTCACGCCACTAGCAGCGTCTGAAGCCAAATAGATCATTAGGTCAGCCACCTCGTCGGTACTGATGACCCTTTTCTCAGGTGAAGCGGCGGCGAACCGTGCCCTCAACTCGTCAAATGGAATTCCTTCCTCCTCCGCAAGACGTTGATGAAAGCCGTCGAGCAGTTCCGTGGCCACGGAACCGGGAATGATACAGTTCGTGCGTATCCCATGCTCGGCACCTTCCCACGCCAACGAATAGGTGAGACCTATCACGCCCATCTTGGTAGCCGTGTAGTGAGCACGACCCCTCATCTCACGGCGGATCACTTCGGAAGACAGGTTAATGATCGCTCCTTTACCCTTTCGGATCATATGAGGCATTGCGTACTTAGCCATAAGTGCGGGGCCACGCAAATTTATCCCGTATACCAAGTCCCAGTCCTCAAAGGGCATGTCGACTAGGTCAACGTTGTAGCGCCCTGGTGCCCCTACAACCGCGGCGTTGTTGACCAAAATATCAACGCTTCCGAACGTGTCGACGGTCCGATCGACGAACTCTCGCACTTGTTCCTGTTCAGCGACGTCCATCGCAAAAGCCATCGCCCTACCACCGGCATCCTCTATCTCTTGCGCCGCAGTGTCGATCTCGGATCGAGTTCGCGAGCAAATAGCGATTGAAGCCCCGAGTTCAGCAAATCTTAGGGCGGCCCTCTTCCCTATGCCTTTCCCGCCACCGGTAACCACTACAGTTTTGCCGTCAAACCTAGTGTCCATCGACTTATGCCACCATTCCCATCATTGTTCTACCTTCAGAAATGGTCGCCACTTCTCGCCCGGCCTTGTGCGCCAAATCTACGGCTGCCTCGACCAAATCAACATTTGTGGGCCGTCGATCGTCGACCACCGGCGTATCACCAAGCCCAGTCCGAACGTGTCCGCCCATCGCTGCGGCCATCATGTACATTCGCCGGGCCTCCTCAGCGGATCGATACATGGTGATGAACCAATGCGCCGTAATTCCCGGCGGGATCATGTCCAAATACATCGATAACCCTTTCGCGTCAGGGAAAGGCCCGGCAGCATTGGCACTAGACATAAAGATTTTGAGTACCAACGGGTCCGTCGCCAACCCCATACGAAGGTACTCGCTAACGTGCCGCATATGCCCTATGTCCCGTACCCCGAGATTAAACGTGACTCCATTGGCTCGGGCAGTCTGCATGAAATACACCAGATCGCCGTGGCTATTGACATAGGTGCCGCCCGGCCGAAAAGCGCCGGTATCTGGGTCGATACTCGAATTGTTTGTCGCGCCGACATCTAAGGTTGCTAAGTCCAACTTAGCTTTAGCGTCGTTCGCAAGCGCGACAACATGGGAAAAGCGCTCTTCTTTTGGCCTGGCCCCAGGATAGGATGGGTAAAGGATCGCATCGGGCACCTCTTTGCGAATTAAGCGCATCGCGTCACCGTAGACCTTCTCATCCGTCCAGAGCTGGGCACCACTGTCCTTGTCGCGAGCATGAAAGTGGACAATCGTCGC
>CAZUGG010000167.1:0-9398 GCA_964619905.1 uncultured Dehalococcoidia bacterium | reverse complement strand
ATGGCACAACGCCGCTGACCCGGTCATATGCGACTAGCTTTGGAGCCTCAGTTAAGAACCTGGGTATACTTATCCAGGCCAGATGTTGCGAATCATCCTAGTACTAGCAATTACCTAATGCGCTCACCTGCCGGTGTGGGTCCATCGGAAGCATGCAAACTAAAACCAGGTGGGTGACCAAACGATCTGCCACCCAAAGGTCATTCTCCCTTAGCCCATAGGTGAGCCCCCTGAAGAGCCTAACCAAGTGAATCCCCCTACAACATCTCCTGCTCTTGCCAAGCCGTTGACGGTACTTGTGACAGGCTGCGCCGGCTTCATTGGTTCAGCAACATGCCAGCTTCTCCTCGAGCAGGGTCATCACGTCGTCGGCGTTGACTCCATCAACGATGCATACGACCCACGTCTCAAAGAGTGGCGCTTGGGACAGATGGATAGCAGACAGCGCTATGAGGGGCACAGAACAGATATAACGGACCTGCAATCGCTAAAAGACATCTTCGAATCACATCGAGTCGACGCTGTAATCAATCTTGCCGCACGTGCTGGCGTGAGGCAGAGCTTGACGAACCCCTGGGAGTACTTTCAAACAAACACCTTGGGGACGCTAAATCTCCTTGAACTATGCAAAGACCACCACGTTCGGAAATTCGTACTCGCATCTACTTCGAGCATCTATGGCGATGGGGAAAGGCCCTTCAAAGAGACTGCGCCTTCTGACCGACCGCTGTCACCATATGCTGCATCCAAGAAGGCAGCAGAGGCTCTCTGCTATACATACCATAGACTTTTCGACATCGACGTAACAATCCCGCGGTACTTTACCGTTTACGGTCCGGCTGGAAGGCCCGACATGAGCATCTTTCGATTCATTCGATGGATCGCAGAAGGAGACCCGATAACCCTATTTGGTGACGGATCCCAAGAACGCGATTTCACTTTCGTTGGAGACATCGCGAGAGGTACCGTAGCTGCACTCAAACGAGTGGGCTACGAAATCGTGAATCTAGGCAGCGGCAACCCAGTCACGATAAAGTGGGCTATCAAAATATTAGAGGAAAACCTCGGGAATACCGCTGTTATCAAAAACGAGCCGATGCATCCCGCAGACGTCCCAGCAACATGGGCCGACATCACAAAAGCCCGTGATTTGCTCAAGTGGGAGCCTGAAATACCGCTCGCAGAGGGTCTCCGTCAGTGTGCAGAATGGTATCAAGCTCAACGACATTGGGCCCAAGGCCTCTCCCTATGAACAAAGCTGACCCATCCAAAGTGGCCGTGGCAGGATTGGGCTACGTTGGACTCTCGCTCGCCGTAGCCCTCGGCCGCGAGATTCCAACCATTGGTTTCGATGTTAACGCTCAGCGCATCGAGCAACTCAAGGCCGGATGCGATATCAACAACGAGACCTCTCCCGAAGAACTCAAAGCACCCCAATTGTCGCTGACCAGCAACCCAGCGGCGCTAGCAGAAGCTGACTTCATTATCGTCGCCGTGCCTACACCGGTCGACGACGCGAAACGCCCCGACCTAAGGATTTTGGCCGAAGCAAGCGAGATGGTAGGAAAGGCGTTAGCCCGAATAAAGAAGGATCGCGGCGACCAGCTCGAAGACCCATTACCCATAGTCGTGTTCGAGTCCACCGTATACCCCGGCTGTACCGAAGAGGTATGCGTGCCAGCACTCGAACGTTCGTCCCGATTGAAGGCCGGCAAGGACTTCTGCGTCGGTTATTCCCCTGAGAGGATCAACCCGGGCGACCGAGAGCACAACCTCGCAGGCGTAGTGAAGATCGTCTCAGGCATGGACGAGCGAACGACTGACATAATAGCCCGAGTCTACGGAAGGGTAGTCACAGCAGGCATCCACCGAGCTCCAGACATTCGCAGTGCGGAGGCCGCCAAGGTGATAGAAAATATCCAACGCGACCTTAACATCGCCCTCATGAACGAACTCTCGATGCTATTCGATAAACTCGGGCTCGACAAAAAAGCTGTATTGGAGGCAGCCGAAACGAAGTGGAACTTTTTACCGTTCAAGCCCGGTCTCGTCGGCGGACACTGCATCCCGGTCGATCCATATTACCTAACCTACAAGGCGCAAGAGATCGGTTACCACCCGGAAATTATCCTCGCGGGCAGACGCATCAACGACTCGATGAGCAAGTACCTGGCCCATCAGGCAGTGCGGCTGCTAGCCGAGGCAGGGAAAGCTATCAAGGCCTCGAAGCTCTTAATCCTAGGCGTCACATTCAAGGAAGATACCCGGGACCTCCGCAACTCCCGCGTAATGGACACCATCCGCGAACTGGAATCCTATGGGGTCGAGGTATCGGCACATGACCCAATAGTAGGACATCAGGGTGTCCAAGAACTGGGACTTCGTTCAGTCACGGACCCTTTCTCTCCAGATCTTGCTTCGGCAGCAGGGTTCGACGCCGTTATGATCGCAGTACCTCATAGGGAATTCCGGCAAAAGACGCTGGACGACTATATGCGCTTGATGCATAAGGAGGGCGGGCCGTGTATCCTGCTTGACGTGAAGGGTATCGTTCGGGAAACCGAGCAGAATGCAACTGACCTGATCTATTGGAGCCTCTGACCGTCTGGTCCTTCGACGCTCAACTGGTCACATGACGAAGACGCTTTGCGTGATCCCCGCCCGAGGCGGCTCCAAGGGAATCCCTCTTAAAAACCTTGCGCCGCTCACCGGCAAACCGTTGCTTTCTTACGCTCTGAAGTCCGCTCTTGCCTCGAACGAAGTAGACCGTACCGTGGTGTCTAGCGACCACGCACAGATTTTGGACTACGCCAGAGGCCATGGGGACGGCATCTCTTTACGCCGCCCAGAGAACCTAGCACGAGACGACACCCCGACAGCGCCAGTCGTTCTTCACGCCTTGAACTCTATCGAGAGGGCAGAGTCCAGCCAGTACGACATCGCGATCGTCGTACAAGCAACCATGCCGTTCGTCACAACTGACGATATTGATGCCACGATACGTCTACTCAAATCCACTGGTTCCGATTCCTGCGTAACGGTAGTAAACGTGGGGCATTTGCACCCCCAGAAGCTAAAGCGGCTAGAAGGAAACCGACTTGTGCCCTTCCTCCAAGAAGAGATCACCTACCAAAGACAAAACCTACCTCCGGTCTACATTCGGAACTCCTCCTGCTACGCTGTAAAATCAGAGGTGTTGCGCGCTGGGAGCCTCTACGGCGAGGACACCAGAGCGGTGGTAGTACCCAACAGCCGCTACGTAGACATAAACGAACCTATGGACCTGGAGTTCGCGGAGTTCTTGATGCAGCGAACGCCTCCTAACAAGTGACGATGAAGGTTTGCCTGGTTCAGCGACTGGAGGGAGTCGGCGGACCAGCAGCGTTTCAGCGCCGGCTGCTGTCAGGCCTCACCCACCGTAAAATCGATTTCACATTCGATCTCGACGACACTCCTTTCGACGCCGCTCTCGTAATCAATGCCTCGAGATCTATGGGGAAACTTAGACGCCGTAAACGTGAAGGCGTCCGTATCGTTCAACGGCTAGGGGGATTGAACTGGCAGCACAAGTTCTTACGTATGTCGCTCACAATGCGACTCCAGGCAAGTATCCGGAACATGATGATGCGTGTTACCCGCTCGCTGCTGGCTGATCAAATTATCTATCAGAGCAAATTTGTCAAAACATGGTGGGAAACGGCTCATGGGCCCACACAGGTCCCCAACAGCGTGATCCACAACGGGGTGGACCTGACCGAAATGGCCTTTTGTGGCAAACAAGCCAAGGGAGCCTCGGGAGAAAGTATTCTTAGCGTCGAAGGCACACAGGGCATCGATCCTTTCCGCATTGCCGAACGTACCACCGAAGGGTTGGCCGAACGGGGTAGGCAGGTCCACCTCACGATGTTTGGTCAACAGATTGCCTCGGTCGGAAGTCCTCCTCGCAACAGCAACCTGGTGACCTACGGAGGGCAAGTTCCTCAAAATGTGCTCCCTGACTACTACCGCCGGGCGCAAGTCTTCATCTCAACAGACGTAATAGCTGCGTGTCCCAATAGCGTTATCGAATCGTTAGCATGTGGCACCCCGGGCGTTGGGTATGACGCTGGAGCCCTCCCCGAACTTGTCGGCTCCGAAGGGGGTATATGCATCGAGCCCAAAGCCAATCCTTTAAAGGGTCACGACCCGGGCAACTCAATCGCACTTGTCGACGCAGCTGAGGCTGTCATCGAAGGCGGCGAGAAGTTCCGAAAAGAGGCTCGTGAACGGGCGGAGTCGCAGTTTGACGTAGATATGATGGTTGACAGATATCTGGCTGCACTAGGTTAAGAAGGACGACCACTCAGTAAACCGCACCTAGAGGCAATGCCACAAGTGAAGATCGACATTAAGTCCCAATCTCCTGTGGGAGGGCAAGCATCCCGTGGGCAACTTCGAGTCGCCATTGTTCAACGAGTGCTACCCGATTACAGAAGGCCTTTCTTGGAAGCCCTTGCAGACACCGCGGATATGCGCATAGCAGTGGCCGCCGGCCTACCGCTAGAGCGGGAAGCCATTACGACCGCAGACGAGCTTCGGGAAGTACATCTGATCGAACTACAAAATCGCTATTTCTCCACACCTGGCGGCTTGTTCTGTTGGCAACGAGACGTCGCTCGAAAGATATCCGCAGTTGCTCCCGACGTACTAGTTTTAGAAGCAAACCCTAGAATTCTAAGTCAACGATTTCTGATAACCAATGCCAAGCAACAGGGCACGACAGTCCTTGGGTGGGGACTCGGCGTGATAGACAAGCCACAACGTTGGCCATTCAGGAATATCCGCCAATTTATGTACCGACGCCTGTTTGAAAACCTCGATGGGTTCATCGCGTATGGAAGCAAGGGTGCCCAAGAGTACTCGGACCTCGTCAGAAAACCAGGTCTTGTCGCAGTGGCACACAATGCGGTCGACACCAACGAGGTAACACACTGGATCAAGAAGCTGGGGGAAGACAAAGGCTGGGTCCCAAAGTGGCGAGCTAGTATTGGACTCGAACCGGAGCGGCCCGTGGTTTTATCCGTGGGACGGTTGACCGAAACTAAACGCATCGACCTGTTGTTAAAAGCTTCCACTTCTAAATCAAATCCTGTTCAAGTCCTGATCGTAGGAGACGGACCAGCCCGATCCGAACTTGAGGCCCAGGGCACCCGATTGGCAACTAGAGCAACCTTCTTAGGGCACCAAAAAGGAGAGGTCCTTGCGCGAGCATTCCTCGCCTCCGACGTATTTGTGTTGCCCGGAAGCGGAGGCCTGGCCTTACATCAAGCCATGAGCTATGGCCTACCCGTTGTAGCATCCCGGGGAGACGGTACCGAACACGACCTGGTCCGCGGTGAAAACGGGGTAATCTTCGAAGGGAGTAATCCCGAGACTCTGTACCGAGCCATCGAACGAATCCTGAAAGATCCTGATCGGCTCCGAGAAATGGGGCTAGCCTCTCGGGCAATCATCGAGAATGAAATGAGCCTAGAAACTATGGTCTCAGCATACCGGGAAGCTATCCTGAAGGCCGCATCCAGTGCTCACACGTTAGGTTCCCAATGAAAATCCTAATGGTAACCCTCGCTTACGATCCCGCCTTCGCATTTGGAGGTCCAGGCAGAGTCGTCCAAACCAACGCCAGAGAACTCGTACGACGTGGTCATACCGTGTCCGTCCACTGCACAAATCGCCTCAATACTCGGGCCAAGCTTTCAAAGAGGACTTTTGAGCGAAGCGACGACGGCGTCAGGGTCGTGTACCACAACACTTGGCATATACCAGGCTGGCCGGGAAGTTTCGGACCCACCTTCTCGCCGAGTTTCGCGGCAGTCCTAAAAGAAGCGTCAACATACGCCGACATCATCCACGTCAACGAGGCTCGTGCGTTCACGACAATACAGGCAGCGAAGGCAGCGCGTCGATCTGGAACCCCATTGATTTTACAACCCCACGGCTCTATCACCTTGGGGTTGAGGATGCAACGATTAAAACGCTTCTACGACAAGCTCGGCGGCGGCCGCGTATATCAAGAAGCGGCACGCGTGCTAGCTCTGAGCGAAGAGGAAGCCATTGACTGTGCCCAGGCTGGAATCGATCCAGACCGGATCGCACTTGTTAGTAACTCCATTAACGTGAACTCATGGAAAAAAGAACGCGGAGACCGGGAAGGCTTCAGAACACGCTACGGTATTCCCAGAGGAGCGAATCTGGTACTTTTCCTCGGAAGACTTGACCCAAAGAAGGGACCGGACCTGCTCATCGAGGCCTTTGCCGCAGCAGGCGGGTCCGACGCCTATCTAGCATTCGTTGGACCTGACGATGGACAACTCGCGGAATCTGTCAGGCTAGTTGCGGCTAAACAGATCACAGAACGCACTATTTTCACAGGATATCTGACGGGGGATGATCTACTGAATGCCTATGCCGCCGCGGACGTTTTCGCACTTCCAGCCCGGTTCGATAGCTTCCCCATCGCCCTAACTGAAGCTCTGTCGTGCGCATTGCCGATACTCACTACCTCCACGAACCAAGCCTCGCGGTTGGTGAAAGACAGAGCCGGGCTCGTTGTAGACCCCACGGCACGGGCACTGGCGGCGGGATTACATCAACTGCTAACAAAAAAAGACTTGCGCGAGCGTTTCTCTCGTAACGCCCGAAAGATCGCTGAGGAGGAGCTCTCAATATCGGCAGCAGTTGACACGATCGAAGCCATCTACCGCGAGGCTGTCGAGGGATCCACATCGCGATGAATCCTACTGATGAATCCAGCGTCCGTTGGCGGCGCGAGATCGAGTTCCATGAAGGAGTCGTAGAGCACGACACCCGCTGGTCTGGCTATTACGACTACGGGCTTTCGGCCAAGCCCATACAATATGCGTTGGGGCGGTTGGGGAATCTAAGCGAGAAGGTCGTGGTCGATTACGGATGCGGAGACGGGGAGCACACGGTGAAGCTGGCCCAACGTGGGGCCAAAGTACTAGCTTTCGACATTTCGAAAGGTCTGGCGGCGGCTACGCGGGCGCGCTTGCAGTCAACCACGTTAGAGGCACCTACTTTCGCATGCCAGACGATGGTGGCTGAGCAGCTTGGTTACGCCTCCCAATCGATCGACGGGATCTTGGCCGTGTCGATACTACACCACCTCGATCTGCCGACAGCGTTGGGGGAAGTTCGACGAGTACTTAAACCAGACGGGAGAGCCGTATTCGTCGAGCCTCTGGCCCACAACCCTTTCGCTAAGGCGTATCGTCGGCTCACTCCAGATCGACGGTCCGAAGATGAGCGCCCACTCGACTACAGCTCACTCTCGGTGTTTAATCAATACTTCTCACACGTCTCACATCGGGAATTCTATATCTTCAGTCTGTTATCCGCGGGTTTCGCTTTTTTAAAGAGCCGTCTCTTGTTCAACGCTTCACTCCGGATTCTCTCCGCTCCCGACCGAGCTCTTTTAAGCACATTCCCCTGGGCACGCCGGCTGGCCTGGCTCACAGTAATTGACGTGGCCCCTTAGGAATCGCTGATGCCCTCGCGCCTCGACTATTACAAGCGCGTAATCCTAGCCAACGGACTCGGTGTACGTAGCCATGTTTCTTTCTGGCATGAGACACCCGAGGTCCACAAACCTGCTTTCGATCAAGGGTCGACCGCCTATTACCAAACCTTTCGAATGAAGGCGGATTATGCGGGGCCGTTCGACGAAGACGGGGTCCCAATGCTGGACTATCGCGGAATCATTGGCCGACAGTACAACCCCATCGCAATCGCCCAGTACGCTCTAGGCAACTACAACCTTTATCTCGAGGGTGACCACGCCCGTCTAGGACATTTCATGACGCAAGCCGATTGGCTGGTCTCAAATCTTAAACCAAACCCTCAGGGTGTGGCCGTGTGGAATCATTACTTCGATTGGTTTTACCGGGAAGGACTGGTTGCTCCTTGGTATTCAGCGCTTGCGCAAGGACCCGGCATCTCGGTACTAATACGAGCCCATCTGGAAACAGGTGCGGCGCGCTACGCCGACGCGGCGGTTCAGGCGTACGAAGCTTTCGAAAGAAGCATCGCGGATGGCGGTGTCGTTTATTTCGACGAGGCCGGTGATCCATGGTTGGAGGAGTACTTGGTGACGCCGCCTAGTCACGTACTCAATGGCCTTTTGTGGGCGTCATGGGGTCTTTACGACTATGGCAAGCTTGGAGGCCACAAAGTCGGCACCGAACTGTTCGAGCGCAGTGTCGATACGGTGGTAAAAAACCTCGACCGGTGGGATGCCGGATTCTGGTCCTGTTACGAGATTCGGCCCGGCCGTATTCCAATGGTGGCAAGCCCGTACTACCACACGCTGCATATCACCCAGATGGATATCATGCATCAAATCACAGGTCGGGCCGAGTTTATTAATCGAGCCGGCCGTTGGCGCAGCTACCGAGCAAGCCGACTGAAACGTAATCTGGCCCTCGCCTATAGAGCCTTGTATAAGGTTTTTTACTACTAGATATAGCTGTGCGAATCCTCTACACGAGTCATTTTTACCCGCCTGAGACGGCAGCAGCGGCCACGCGAGTCTCTGAGCTAAGTCGGCATTGGGCTAGGGCAGGACACGACGTTCATGTCTTGACCGGATTCCCTCACTATCCCAATGGCGTTGTTCCTGCTTCCTATCGTGGCCGCTTACCTTGGCTGACGATGCACGAGCAAATCGATGGAGTAGAGGTCCTCAGAGCGCCGGTCATCCCCACATCAAATGATCGCTCTTGGAAACGCATGGTGAACTACAGTTCATTCATGGTTGGCGCGTCCCTTCGCGGCATGGCGATGGCTCGACCTGACGTAGTTATCGGTACATCCCCACACCTCTTAACAGGCATCGTTTCGTGGTGGCTCGCTCTGAGATTCAAATCCCGTTTCGTCTTCGAGGTTCGCGACCTGTGGCCAGAAAGCCTCATCGGAGCGGGTATCGGAGGGGGTGGTTCTCAACTCATCGGGCTATTGGACCGAGTCGCCGATTTCCTTTACAAGCGGGCCGACATGATCGTCACAGTCACCCAGGCTCAAAAAGACTACCTCATAGCTAAGCGCGGTGTTCCTAAAGAACGCATCTCTGTTGTTGAGAATGGTGTGGACGATGACCTCTTTCAACCCATGGACAAACAGTGGTGCCGAAAGGAACTTAACTGGAATCCCGACAGATTCGTATTGTCGTACTTGGGGAACATCGGCTTGGCCCAAGGTGTCGAGTCGATCCTAGAACTGGCTTCTAGTCTTAAGAAGCTGTTGCCACAGGCGCGCGTCGTCCTCATCGGAGACGGAGCAAGTCGGAAGAGCCTAGTCACCCAACTGGAAGAATCGGGGTTGGACAACGTAGAGATGGTCCC
>CAZUGG010000166.1:0-16478 GCA_964619905.1 uncultured Dehalococcoidia bacterium | reverse complement strand
CACATGAGACGCTTGGCGCCATAGTGTTCGACGATTCGTTTGAAGTAATCATCTTGAGACTCGGCCCCCTGATCGACAGCCCACTGGTTGACCGCAGAGAACTTCAGGGAGAGGTTCGGGAATTGCGCAAGTTCAAGGAATTCGTCAGATGTCGAAAACGGCGGCTGCTCAAGGTTGGGCATGAAGCCGAGGTGATCGAGTACCAAGGACTGATCAGTGAAACGCTCGACAACGGCCCGAACCCGTCCAAGGTCATGATGCCGAGAGACCATAGTCACCGGCACACCCAGATCGCGCGCTTTCGCAATGATTCGAGTGCTCGGCTCCTCATCGAGCCACGAGTCCTGCTCCGTCATCGAGTTAAAGAGTCGGACACCGCCCATGCCACCGCCCCGAACCGACTCCACTAGCTGGTCGACAGCACCAGAGAGTGACACGTTGACACAAGCCACCGTGGAGAAGCGCTTGGGATACGCCTTGGCCATCTCCGCTGCATAGGAGTTGTCGTAACCGTGCGTGTTCGTGGCCTGAACGAGTACCGCACGATCGACACCGGCCTCATCCATGAGTCCAATAAGGTCTTCACCAGTTAAAACCAAGCGCTCCAAACGGCGGGGAACCCAGTCGGGATCAGCAATCGGATATGTCACATGGTCCCGAGACGTTACATGAATGTGAGTGTCGACAATCATCAAAGCCGCCTTTTTGAGTGCGCGACTATAGCACACCCACTAGAACCCTTGGCAGTCGTTATGTCGAGTTGGAGCACACGACCCGCCAGTTGCAAGGCTTGGATAATCCGCCGTGCAGCCTAATCAGCCAACCGGTATACGCGCACCGCAGTGTCATGGAAAAGCGCCGCACGTTCGGCGGCACTAAAGTCCTTAGCAATGCGCTTGAACGCATTCCATAGGACGCCGTAGGAACACGACACTTTGTCGACCGGGAAATTGCTCTCAAACATGCACCGATCCACACCAAAGTGTTCTATACACCAGCGAATAAAGGGATCCCATTTCTCAGCAAGCTCCTCGGAGGACGGTGGCTGAGGACGCTCGTGAAAATCGAAGCCGCAGCGCACCATGCTCAAGCCGCCAAGCTTCACCACCGCGTTCGGCTGTTCGGCCAACCCGGCAATACTTCTTTTCCACAACTCAAAGTTCTCTTCTGGGGAAGCAGCAAAGGCCCCTACACCGAGAAATCCACCAACATGGTTGAGGATGATTGTGGTGTCGGGGAAGCTCCGGGCCAGGTCGGTCACTTCGGAAATCTGGGGGTGATAGACCCAGGCTTCAAAAGTAAGGCCCATCTTGCTCAGCTGGGCGAATCCTTGACGGAAAGTTTTATCAGCAAGCAAGTGAGCCGGCGGGGCCGTCTTCAACAGCTCGATGCCCTCCGCATCGACCCAAGCCGCAGAGTATCGAACACCGCGAAAGCGATTCGGGCTTGCAGCGATTTGGGCTTCTAGCACAGGACGAACGGCTTCACCCAAAAGGAGGTCGGCCATCCCAACGATGCCCTTTGCAATGCGGGTTGGCCCATAGCCACCGCTCGCGCTCTGCGCCGCGATTCCTTGAACAAACTCCGTTTCGCCAACATGCCTCATCTCCGGAGGGCCGTCAGCTCGGTACATAGCTTTGCACTCGACAAATACGGTGGAAACAACGTTGTGGCCGCTTCCCAGATCGGTCACGATCTCATCCATCATGTACCTGTTATCAGGGCGATCCCACAGATGATGATGCGGATCGCAAATAGGAAGCCCCGGGTCGATGGGTTCTTCCACCACTTGCGCTAGCCAGGCCTCACGATCCATGTTTACACCCCAAAGAAGGACCTCACGCGGGTCTTTCTAGCGCGATAGTAGAGCCCCCTCCCGAGTAGCGTCAACGAGCGGCCTCTAGCTGTAAGCGGCACTCACCGGCACGTCGCCGTCGAATGGACCCTTGTAACCCTCCCGATCGCAAAACTCGCGAATTTCAGGAAGCACTTCTTGTCCCATCAGCCGAATGCAAGTTTTGGAGTCCTCATGATTGACGCGCCCATCATTGCCCCACAAACACACGATCCCAAGCTCGTTACGCTGGATCACCTCTTTGAGCTGCGCCACAACCTGCGCCGGGGTTCCGTAAAGTAGGGTTCGCTGCTCGAGGCGTTTATCGAGCGGTGGTGGCTTGGGACCAACACGTCGCCCCGCGGCTACATCGATGAGCGCGTTGCGGTTTCCCGGCGAGCTGTAGCCGGAAGGCGTGCCCCATACGGGATGCGTCAGACCCGTGAATTCTCCCGCCATCCACATGAACTCTTTGGCGTTTTGGTAAGCCTTCTCTTCTGTTTCAGCAACGTGGCATTGCAGCAAGACGCCGAAGTTCTCCGGTCCGGGCTCATAACCCACCTCTTGCGCCGCTTCGGCATAGAGCGCCCGGATCTTTCGGTTTGTTTCGTAGTTCGTGTTGAGTCCGATGTACGGATAGCGATGTTTCGCGGCCCACACAACAGTCTCACGGCTCGAGATCCCCGGGATAAAAATCCGCGGATGGGGCTTCTGCAACGGTACCGCCCAAGGGTTCACAACGCGGAATTGGTAGTGACGCCCCTCCCAACGGAATGGCCCTGGCGTCGTCCAGGTTTTGATGAGGAGGTCATGGGCTTCTTCAAATCTTTCACGGTTGTGTATCGGGTTCACATTGGCTTGAATGTTCTCCACTCCACCACCCCGAACCAGACCAGATACGAGGCGTCCCTTGGAGATCATATCTACAATCGCGAGCTCCTCTGCAGCATGAACCGGGCTTTCCGTGATGGGCAGAGGGTAGCCAAGCAGTACGATCTTCACGTGCTCCGTCATCGCCGCGAGTATCGAGGCGAAAATCATGATCCGCGGCGACATGCAGAAAGGCGCCGTGTGGTGCTCGTTCAACATGATGCCGTCGAACCCAACTTCGTCGACGAGTCGATACTCTTCCAGTCGTTCGTTGTAGAGACGACTACCCTCGACAGGATCAAAGTACTTGTTCGAGAACATCAGGGCAGTGACACCAAGCGACCTTCCACCACCGACTCCCACTCGATCCTCGACCTTCTCTTCTGGATAGGCGTTCATCGGTTGCTCAGTGAAGTACATGAAGTGCATGTGTAGCTCCTAATGCGGTTGGAGAGTGTCGGCTAAGCCCCTATGTGTTCGATGCAAAGCTTAGCGAGATCTTCAGGCCGTTCGAGTTCGAGAGCGTGCCCTGCGGGCAACTTCTCCAGCCGTGAGTTAGGCAGTGCGTCGGTATACATCTGAGCACACTCGTTAGGCACCACACCATCTTTGGCCCCAGCGATGACCAGGGTGTCGACATCGACTCCGGCCAAAAGATTGGGGAGCGCACGGTTATACATGTACGGACGCCAGGCAATCCGAGTCGACATCTCACGGTCGGTCTCCCAAGCCTCTAGCTGCTCGAATGGAGGCTCTGCCCCGTAGACAGCATCAAAGGTGGACTGGTCACTAACCATAGTTCTCGCATAAGTCTCTGCGTTGACTATGAACTGATCAAAGATCTCCCCATCCCGGGGCAAAATACCCATGGGGTTTACGAGCACCATCGAAAGAAAACGGTCATGGTCCAATGTCGCCAGCTCTGCAGCCAGCCAGCCACCGAATCCATGACCTATCACATTCGTCTTTTGTAGGCCGAGAGCATCCATGATTCCCTGGTAAGCAGCAGCCAGGTCCCGCACGCTCTCCATCCAAGTCCACGCAGGCGGGTCGGAATTATGAAAACCAGGATGGGACGGCAAATAGACTGTAAAGTTTTTTGCGAGAAGCTCCTCAAACCGACTCCACCCGGGGTGCCCATTATCTCTGTGAAGCAGCAACACCGGGTCGCCTTTTCCTGCTTTGAAAAAGTGAACCGCTCCGCCGAAGACTTCCAGTTGCTGCTCGGTTACTGACGATGCAGCAGTTGCATTTGATGTCACAACGCCCTCCGATACCTATTTGGCGCGACGATCCCCGCCGTTGAGAGACCAACCACTCGCATATTGCAACGGAAACGTCACAAAGAAAAGCCCACGGCTTTCACAGCAGCCTGGACTGCGTTACTCTTCCGCAGAGTCAGGAAAACAGACCCAGTTCCGGAGCAGGCATGAACTTCAGGTTTACCGAAGCAGAGGAGACCTTCCGCCAAGAGGTCCAGGCTTTCCTCGCGACCGAGATGCCCAAAACCAAGGTATCGGCGGGTATGGGTGCCGGCTGGTCACCCGAATTTTCTAAGGCACTAGTCAAAAAGGTATGTACCGCCCTACCGTGGCCCGATGTATACGGAGGCTTGGCCCGAGGCCACATCGACCAGGCGATCTTCAATGAGGAGATGGCCTACCACCGCGCGCCGATCGGCGCCCACCGGCGTGGCATCATCTATGCCGCACCGATCCACATGCTGCATGGAACGGAAGACCAGAAAAAGCACTTTTTATCCCGAATTGCCCAAGGGGACGCCTATTTCTGCCAAGGGTTCTCAGAACCGAACGCCGGTTCGGATCTCGCCTCGCTAACCACCTCTGCGGTGGAAGACGGCGCCGACTTCGTGGTAAACGGCACCAAAATCTGGACATCCGATGCGCATCGCGCCGATTACATCTTCCTCTCGACACGTACCGACCCCAATGCCCCGAAACACAAAGGCATCACAAACTTCATCGTCGATCTAAACTCTCCCGGCATCACGGTCAGGCCGCTAATCAACATGATGGGTGTTCACGGCTTCAACCAAGTGTTTTTTGACAACGTGCGGGTGCCAAGAGGGAATTTGATCGGTGATCGTGACCGGGGTTGGTATCAGTCAGCACAGCTCCTTGATTTCGAACGCTCAAGCATCGCCGTATTCGGTGGGATGAGGCGCACCGTAGAGGAATTAGCGCTTCTCGCCCAAGAAGGGGCGTGGCACGAACGGCTAGAAAACTACCCCCGGATCAAACATCAACTCGCAGAATTAGCTATCAAGTGTGAGATCGGACGATGGATGGCCTACAACATCGCCTCGATGCAGGCGAGGAAAGAGGTCCCGAACCGAGAGGCTTCGGCAGTCAAACTCTTCTCCAGCGAATTGGGACAGCACGTGGCCTCCGTCGGAGTGGAAGTGCTTGGGCTTTATGGACAGCTAGAAGAGGGATCATCGCGAGCGCCCTGGGATGGGCGTCTCGAAAGGGCCTATGTTTCCGCGATTGCGGCGACCATCGGCGGTGGCACGTCAGAGATACAGCGGAACGTTATCGCGACACGAGGCCTTGGCCTGCCACGATAGTCGGGAAAATCGACCCTCAAAACTATTCCAACTCGGGGTCCGGATTCGGTAGACTAAGGGCGTGCGCCGACCTCCTTCACTCTCAACCAGGACCCCGCTCCGCCAATCCACCTCATGACCGCGACCCTCATAGACGGCGTCGCGATCGCCGAAGAGACACTTGACCAAGCGAGCGCCTTGGTCACGAAACTAGGTGCGGAAGGGATTAAGCCCGGTCTTGCGGCAATCCTAGTTGGCGACGATCCAGCATCAAAAGTTTACGTTCGCAACAAGATGAAAGCATGCGCTCGTGTCGGGATCGAGAGCCGCACATGCACACTCCCTTCGACAGCGACACAAGAACAAGTGCTAGAACTGGTTCGAGCGTTAAATACGGACGCTACGTTTCACGGCATTCTGGTACAGCTACCGTTGCCTCCACATCTGGACCCGTTTCCCATTATCCAAGCCCTAGACCCAGCCAAAGACGTTGACGGGCTCCACCCAGTGAGCATGGGAAACCTCGCAGTCGGCAGACCAACCTTTGTGCCAGCTACACCTGCAGGGGTACACCGAATGTTGTTGCACCTTGGCATTCAACCCGAAGGTAAGACTATCGTCGTTTGTGGTCGGAGCAACATCGTCGGTAAGCCACTTGCTCTCCTTCTTGCTCAGGAAGCGGACCACGGAAACGCCACCGTTATTCTGTGCCATACATTCACCAAGGACATTGAGTCGCTAATCCGTCTCGGAGACGTGGTTGTGGTTGCCACCGGAGACCCGGAGTGGGTGAAAAGCGACATGATCAAACCTGGGGCTGTGGTCATCGACGTAGGAATCAACCGCGTCCCTGATCCAAACACGAAACGTGGCTATCGTTTAGTAGGTGACGTGGACTTTCAAAGTGTGAATAAGGTTGCCTCCTTGATCACTGCGTTGCGTGGCGGAGTCGGGCCGGTGACCGTTGCTATGCTGGTGCACAACACCGTGCAGGCAGCCGCGAGGTCCCTTGCCCAGTCGACTGCGGCTTGACTAGGCTGCCGGGACACCGTCTTAATAAGATGAGGCTCGGCCGTTAAGATTAACCATGTGCACGAAGACGAGGCCCAGGTTATCGTAACCTTCAGCAGAGAGAGGCTTATGGTGGCCTGAGGAGCCTGGTTATTTGTCCTCGACTGATTACTACGATTCGGGATTTAAAACCCTTTTTTAGTCATGATATCAATCGACCTCATTCGACGTAACCCAGACTTGGTTCGAGACGAAATGGCTCGACGCCGCACGGAAGCGCCGATCGACAAGATCGTTGAAGCCGACAAGCAGCGCCGCTCCCTAATGACCGAGGCCGAGACCTTCCGCGCATCACGCAACGAGACGAGCAAGAAATTATCCCGCATGAATCCAAAGCCTCAGGACCTGATCGATGAGATGCGCGAAGTTGGCGAGAAAATCAAAGGGCTGGAGGCCCAGACGGACGTCCTCCAGGGTGAGCTCGATTACATTCTGGCTCGCTTCCCCAACATCGCCAGCACCAACGTACCAGAGGGCCAAGACGAGACCGGAAACATCGTTGTCGAAGAGCCGACAATCCTTCCTGCATTCGATTTTGAACCACGCCAGCACTGGGAACTTGGAGAGGCCTTGGGTATCCTGGACTTCGAACGTGGTCAGAAAATATCCGGGTCGCGCTTCTACGTCCTTACCGGAGCCGGAGCTAAGCTGCAGCGGGCCTTGATCCAATGGATGGTGGACCGCCACGTCGAACAACACGGTTATACCGAAGTCTACCCGCCTTATCTCGTTCGCGAGCAAACGATCTTCGGGTCCGGCCAACTGCCCAAATTTCGAGACAACCTGTACCGAGATGCGGAAGAGGACTACTGGTTGATTCCTACAGCAGAGGTGCCGATCACGGGGCTGTACAGTAACGAGATCCTTGCCTCAACAGCACTTCCCATAAAACATGTCGCTTACACCCCTTGCTTCCGCCGAGAGAAGATGTCGGCTGGGCGAGACATTCGAGGAATGAAACGCGGACACCAATTCGATAAAGTCGAGATGTACCAAATTGTCGAACCCTCGTCTTCAACAAGCGCCCTAGAGTCTTTGGTGGCAGAAGCACGGGACATAGCCGAAGCCCTTGGTCTACCCCACCGGTTGTTACAACTGTGCACGGGCGATCTCGGGTTCGCCGCGGCAGAGTCGTACGATATCGAGGTATGGGCCGCAGGGTGCCGAGAATGGTTGGAGGTCAGCAGTTGCTCCAACTGCACCGATTTCCAAGCGCGTAGATCTGGCATCCGATACCGATCAGAGCAGGGCGCGAAACCCGATTACCCGCACACTCTCAACGGCTCCGGTCTGGCCCTTCCGAGAATCATGATCGCGATCATGGAGAACTACCAGCAGGCTGATGGGTCTATAGTAATCCCCGAAGTTCTCCGGTCTTACACCAAATTCGAACAGATAGCGGCTGGATCCTGAGAGGCCGAAGAGGAATTACCTCCTCGGGGCTCTAGCTTGCGGCAGCCAAGCCTTTCCCAAGCCCTCCAATTTAGTGCCCTATTGGGGCACCGTTGTATCATCGTTAACCCTCGGCAGGTAACCATCCGAAGGGAGTCGCCATGCCATACGATTTCATTAAGTACGACCAGCCAGAAGAATATATTGGGATCGTAACCCTCAATAGACCTAAGCGCCTCAACGCTTTACACAAGTTAGTTCTGGACGAGCTTACGGATGTGGTGGCGGCAATCGAAGCCGACGACCGGATTCGCGTCTGGTTATTGACCGGTGCGCCCAGGGAAGACGGGCGGCCCTGCTTCTCTGCGGGTGCCGACTTGAAAGCGGCAACCGAAGGGCTTTCCCCATCTGGCAGTGTCGGTTACGAGCTAGCCAATGACATAGACGACATGTTGAAGCCATCAATCGCGGTGGTTGACGGTGTATGCAGCACGGGCGGAGTGGAACTCGCACTTGCCTGCGACTTCCGACTCGTGGGAGAAGCTACACAAATAAGCGATTGGCATCTGAAGAATCTCGGCACAGGCTTGGGTGGTTGGGGCGCAAGCACCCGTTGGTCCAGGCTCGTCGGAACGACAAAAACCAAGGAGATAGTGCTAACCGGTAAGGTCATCGACGCCGATGACGCCTACCGCATCGGGTTCGCCACAGCCAAGCACTCTTCTAGCGACCTGCTGGGCGAAGCGATGGCAATGGCTCGCACAATTGCGGGAATGCGGCCTGAGGGAGTGCGACTCACCCTCTCCCACCTAGACCGGAACCAGGATATGACCCGCGACCAATCCTTGCGCTGGGCACAGTTGGCGATGAAATGGTTCGGCATGTCAGGCGATTTCGAAGAACGTGCGAAACGGGCCATCGAAGAACGTAAGGGGAATTAGTAATCCCAGCACCTCTCGTTTGGTTCGGCATGGATACCGCGAGGTCGGATCACGAGAGGGGCAACAACGAAGTGTCGAGTATATAATGTGGCCTCTCGGCGACAGCGAGATAGGAGAGATCATATGACAACCACCGGAGACCGAGGCGTATACCAAGAGGGTGTCGAGGCGAAACTGCCCTACATGGCCTTCGACGCCGACAACCACATTTATCCTCCAGAAGACGCCGAGGTGCGCTTCCTTGAGAAGCAATACATAGACCGCGTTTTCCCAGGGGGAAAGAGTCATTTGAACGTTGTTGACCACGTGGGCGACGAACACAAGTCAAAAACCCTTGGCTTCCATACCGTTGGGCTCCACGGAGGCACTAAACCGCTGGAATTGCCCGAGATGAACGGACCTATACCCGTTCCCGGAGCAATGCTGAACAAGATGAATGCTGGGAAGAATTTAGACAAAGAGGGTCTAGCGAAACTCGTAGAGACCTACCGAGAAATGGAACCAGCGTTCGAGGATCATGATCTTCGGCTGAAACTCATGGATGCCCAAGGTGTTGAGGCATCTGTAGTTCATGCAGGCAGCAGTGCTGATGAACCCTTCAAGAACCACGACGCCACGGCTGGCTACGCAGCTGCACGAGCGTGGAACCGCTACCTCGAAGAAGACTGGGGTTACGCCTACCAAGAGAGAATCTTCACACCCTGTTATATCCCCCTCTACGACCCGGACATGGCCGTCGAGGAACTCGATAGGTGTATGAAGCAGGGTGCTCGCCTCATTGGCATTAATGCCCAGGGGTCATACGGCCGTTCGCAGGCAGACCCGATTTTCGACCCTTTCTGGTCGAGAGTGAACGAGGCAAAGCTCAACGTGGTCGTGCATCTAGGCGCTAACTTCAATCACCGCGGCGCCGAATGGAGCGAAGACCCCGAGGGCGAGTATGCTCAATTCAACGCATTCCAGTGGCTCACTCAATGGAGCGACTTCCCCATCATGGAAACGGTGGCGATGCTCGTATTCCACGGATTCCTCACCCGTTTCCCTAACATCGATGTGCTCATTGCAGAGTTTGGTACATCCTGGGTGCCCTACTGGATACGAAAGATTGACCATGCCCATCTCGCCGGCCGCAAGCCAAAGTGGGGGGGCGACCTAACAACACGCCCGAGCGAACTGTTCAAGAGTCGGTTTGTGATAGCACCCTTCCCAGAAGAGAACGTACGTCGACCGATGGAAGTGCTGGGGAGTGACTGCCTCGTGTTTGGGTCCGATTTCCCACACTCGGAGGGCATTCCCGACCCCATCCAGTACGTTACTCAGCTCGAGGGGCAACCCGACGAAATCGTCAAGGCCATCATGCGAGACAACCTCGCCCGCTTCCTCGGTAAAAACTGAATCATAGTCTTAGCAGACAGGAAAGCAGCCCCGGCCTAAACGCTGGGGCTGTTTCTTTGCCTCTAGTTGTCCAGCCCTAAAATCCCTCGCCCTGAGGCCCCGTTAGGGGTTCATAACCTACACGGCGCGCAGCGGGCAACAAATCAGCGTCTATAATGAGATGCGATTAACAGGTGTGGAGGGATGGCAGAGTGGACGAATGCGGCGGTCTTGAAAACCGTTATACCGGCAACGGTATCGTGGGTTCGAATCCCACTCCCTCCGCCACGACCAATAGGTTTGTACCACGGGATGCAGTCGCTCGCCGCACGATTTGGTTTGAGAAGTAATAGACCAGGGACTCCATCCCCCGAAAGGTTGGGTAGACTCGATGATCATTGATGTCCATCGCCACATGTGGTCCGTGCTGGAACGCCATTACGATACATTCAGCAACATGGAGTTGCCAGGCCGAGTCAAACCTGACGCGCCTAGCTTCGACTGGGAACAAACCACCCATGAAATGGTCGAGGAAATGGATGAGGCCGGAGTGGACAAGACCGTCCTGTTCGTCGCCGACTTCGCAGCACGTCTGGGAGATCCACCATTCGCAATAGGTGCCGAGAATCAGCTAATCGTTAATGCGAGCAGGCTATATCCTGAGCGGATTATTCCATTCTTTGGTATCGATCCCCGTCGTCCTGGCGCTGCAGACATGTTTGGACAAGCAATCAAGGATTGGGGCGTCAAGGGCATCAAACTACACCCGTCCGTGGGGTACTTCCCAAACGAGGCCGCTTGCTACTCAATTTATGAGCTTGCAGCGGCCTCTGACATACCTGTCCTTTTCCATGCTGGCCCTTGCTCCTACCCCCACCTATACAGCCGCCACACGCACCCTTTAGAGTTTGATCAAGTCGCCACCGACTTCCCAAATCTGAGGATCATCATCGCCCATGCAGCCGGCGATTGGTGGGAAGAAGCTCTTACCGTTTTTTATGGACGGCCCAACGTCGTCATGGACCTTTCTGCCTGGCAACTCAGAATCCGAGAACAGCCGGAGGTTTCGATCCGGGCCATTGGGAAAATGCGCGACGTCGTCGGCATGCACCGAGTTCTCTTCGGCACCGACTTCCCCGTATTCAGACCAATGCTATCGCTCAAGGACACGGTGCAGATGTTTCGAGATCTACCTGCCCTTGGCGCTGAATATGGAGTCGACTTTAACGACAAAGAGGTCGACGGCCTGCTCGGTGATAATGCCAAGCAGTTCCTAAAGCTCGGATCCTAGACGACATCACAACATCTGACATGGAAGAAATTGCCGACACTCTAAATCAGTTCTGTGACCAACAGCCCTTCCATACTGGTTGGTTCTTAAAACACATGCCGACAGGCCGTTCGGTTAGCCGTCATGGCAGTGTCGTCGTTCCATCCGCAAGTACACGGAAAGTGGCCATCATGATGGCCGCATTCGCGGCCGCTCGCGACGGTCGCCTTAACTTGGATCAGCCTGTGGAGATCGATGCGGAGCACCAAAAGACAGACTGGGGCTGCTTCCAGTTTCTCAAGCCAGGATTCTCGATAACGTTGAGAGACGCCGTTATTCTGATGATAATCATCAGCGACAACACGTGCACCGGTATCGTGGCGGACCTTGTGGGCCTGGACACAGTGAACCGTCTGTGTAGCTCCATCGGTATGAAAGGGACCACGCACCGACACGGGATACCGACACCAGGCTTGGGTACTTTTCGGCCCATCGAAGCGGTTAACACAACAACACCGGACGACATGGGGCTACTACTGGACCGGATCGCTCAAGGCACAACTGACCTAGCGGCCGCAAAAACCCTAGGATGCATCCCTAACGATTGCATAGAGGCCCTCCAGATTATGAGTTGGCAGCGGCTCCGGGATCGTCTGCCATCTCAACTACCCTACCGAACCAAGATCGCCCACAAGACAGGAACCAGCACAAGTCTGCAGAACTTCAACGACGTCGGGATCGTTTACTTCGACGAGACGCCGTTGTTCATCCTGACGGCGTATACAGACGAGGTACCTTTGGAACTAACCGATGGAACCCCGGGGCACAGTGCAGCCATGAAGCTCATCGGCAGCCTTAGCCGGTGCTGCTACGATGCGTTGACGCCACCCGAACGCAGAGACTAGGTAACCCAGGCCTCTATCAGGGCCAGACGGGGACCCATGTGGTCACCCATTCGGGCTTCACCTCAATCATGAATTCGGTGGGGCTCTTCCCCGTATCGTTTATAACCTTCAGGTGGTTCTCGTCTGACCGCTCGACATCCTGATGCGCAAAGATATCCCCACCAGGAGAACTGGTCTTCAATTTCACGGAATCTAGATCACCCTCGAAGATGGTCAGGAACTTAGCTTCCCCAGATGGCGCTTCACCGGTCCTTTCGAAACCATAGGCCGTGTGGTAATCGCCATTGGCTAATAAGCGACCAATCAGCTTCTGGTCGCGCCATTGTGAGAACTCATTAAAGTAGTCACTGGGACAGTTAACCTGGACTGTGGTGATACAAGTAACCTCCCGACGACTTGGTGGCGCTGCAGGCCCTACCGACGAGAAGGGACACGACCAAGCTCTTTCAAAAACGGGCCATAACCGGCCACGCTCAGCTAGCTCTTCCGTCTCACGATCGGCCCGCTTTAGCCCCTCCGTCAGGTCCACGTAGTCGGACTCCCATATTGCCAAAAATGACTCGGCTCGTTCGTCTAGAGCCTTATATCGATATACCCGATCGAAGATTCCCCAAGCCAATCCGTCAGGAACGTGAACGTAGTTGTACCAGTAGTTGAATTCCGCCTCTTTGCCGGGGAGCGGATTCGTGAGAACAACGTATATCGTGCGGGGATGCTTCGCTTGCATGATTTCACTTCACCGTAGGTAGCGATCGAACCACGACTTCGTGTGGACTGCAAAATCTCCCTTGTCCATCGTTTGGATATCCTCATAGACATGGAGTGCCTTCATAGGTGGAATCCGTTCAAAAACGGGCCTCGAGGTCGTGTACGGATGGTAATCGTCCTGTAAAGCAAGCCCCACCAACGTCGGACAGGTGATGGAGCCAACGAGATTGAGCGGATCAAAGAATTCTAAGTTTTCCATGATCTTTTGACGTCGATCAGGATGCCGTTCGAGATAAGCCCGGAGTTCCTCATAGGGAAAGAAAGTCCGTTGGGCCGCCACGGGGAAATTACACGGCCATGGCACTTCTGCTACCGCTGCGCTAATTCTCCTGTCAAGCGAAGCGGTAGCCAAGGTCATGCCTCCGCCCTGGCTGGACCCAAGAACCCCCACGCGATCAGAGTTTAGCTCGGGACGACTAAACAAGAAATCAAGGCCCCGAACACAGTCCATAAACGCACCACGGTAATAGTACTCGTCCTGGTCCTCAAGCCGATAAGTTAACGCTGTAGAGTCGTCGGGCAAGGTCCAATCCGCCTTGCTCTCGCCTTGTCCCCGAGGATATAGAGTCAGTGTTGCATAGCCATACCGCACAAGATGAATCGGCAACACCATCACGCCAATGTAGCCGGGAACTGTCATAACGGTGGGCCATCCTCCGGACGGAGCATCACCTGTCGGGACCGTGTACCAAGCACGAATCCTAACCCCACCGAGGCTGGCCAGGGACACCCGATGGTTAACTAGGGTCTTGGCATTGCCCTCAAGAATGTACCCCGTCTGCTCAACCGGCTCAACAATCGCATCCATCGGAATCTTTCTGAGGTCGTCAAGCGTACTCTCCCAAAAGAGACGAATGTCATTTCTCACGCCACGACCCCCCAAGTGCACAGGCTTGCCCAGAGGTTACGAGAAAAGCCAGCCCCATGTCTCATCCTCCCGCCAACGCATCCCCGGCGGCATAAGAGCCGGCAATCCTACCAAAGACTGAGCCGGCCATTAGGCCCGCGCCTCCAGCATAGTTGTGATAGAAGATGCCCCCGACGAGTTCTCCAGCTGCGTATAGCCCCGGCATAGCCCGTCCCTCTGTATCAAGAACTTGAGCATGCTCGTTGATCCGAAGTCCTCCGAAGGTGAATGTGATCCCGCACGTTACTGCGTAGCCCAAATATGGGGGAGTATCGATAGGCAGTGCCCAATTTGATTTCGGCGGGTCAATTCCATCAGTGCCCTTGCCGTCAAGCGCGCTTGGGTTGAAGTCCCCTTGCATCACCGCAGCGTTGTAAGAGTCTACGGTGCTGACCAAACCATCCCGATCGATGTCCAGCGCCTGTGCCAAACCTTCTATTGACTCAGCCTCCGCCATAGTGCATTGGGCGATCCGATATTCATCCCTAAGAAGGTCCCTCACCTTGTCGTCAAATATCTGGAATGCAACTCGATGCGGCTGATGCAAGATTTCCCGCCCGTACTTCGCGTAGGTGTAGTTCCGGAGGTCCGCGCCTTCGTCCAAGAAACGTTGGCCGTTGACATTCACCACAATACCCAGCGGATAGGAGTGCTTTTGATAAAGGTCCGCGACATTACGATCCCCAGTCGGTGGAGCATTGAGATCCCACGCTACAGAATGACAGCCGCTCCAGTGGCCATAGGATTGTGCTCCAACATCCAAGGCCATTCGGATGCCATCGCCAGTATTGAAAGGGACACCGCGCACTTTCGCGAGGTCCCATCCGGGTCCAAGATATCTCGAGCGCATCTCCTGGTTGGCCTCGAAGCCTCCGGCCGCGAGCACGATAGATTTTGCTTTGATTACACGCACGGCTTCGGGGCTTTGAACAACCACTCCTGAGATGCGACCCTGTCCGTCAAGTTCGAGTCCCGTTGCTTTATTCTCGTAGAAAACCTCGACTCCTTTTTCGTGGGCCATCTTGAAAAGTTGGTCGGACAGGCCTTTGCCAGCCCCAACAGCCTCAACTATGAGCCCTCCCCAAAACCGGTGCTTGCCATCTACTTGAAATGACTGGCGCCCGTACATCAAAACGAATCGCATCCCCTGCGCTTGGAGCCAGCGCATCGTTGGGTGAGACTGCGATACTAGAATCTGCGCCAGTTCTGTATCCGTCATCGATTCTGTAACCCGCATCAGGTCATCGTAGAACATCGACTGGGGATAACTGCCGACATCGATGCCGGCCTCTTCAGCACCGGTCATATCTGGAATCAGTGCTCTAATATCGTCAATGCCCTGGTAGGCACAACGGAAGCCGCCTCCCGTGAAGTAAGTGTTGCCTCCCCGTAGATGCTCGGGGGCCTTCTCGAGCACCAACACCGACGCATCTTGTTCACGAGCCGCAATGGCAGCGCAGAGGGCGGCATTGCCCGCTCCAATCACAATCACATCCGGCTGATTAATCACGATCCCTCTTTGTAGCCCACCGAGAATTCTAGTACCGCTTCGGACGCTCGGGGCTCCTCGATCATTATGAACCGAACTCTGCTTCAACCCCTTGGACAGCTGCCTCTAGTGCCTCGAGCATCGTCTCGAGTTCAGCATCGGTGACATTTAAAGGCGGCGCCAGCACTAGAACCATCTTTCCTTCGTACTCATAGCTGGCCAGCATGACTCCTAGTGCTTTACCCATTACCGAAACTTTCTTCGCTATTTCAGGTAACTGCGCTGGGGACCAAACCTCTTTGGTGCTCTTATCTTTGACTAGTTCCAGCCCAAATAGCATGCCGTGCGAACGTAAGTCACCGACGACCGAGCTGTTTGTGGCTAGAGGCGCAAGCCTCTGGACGATTTCCTCGTTCCTCGCATCGACGGTTGCAAGGAGACCAGTCTCCTCGATGAATCTGATCGTAGCCATCCCAGCTGCGCAAGAGACGGCCATCCCTCCATACGTATAACCATGCTGGAGGAAACGGTCCTGTGAGCCAAAGAACGTTTCAGCGATCTCTTTCTTCACATGAGTCGCTGATAGAGGCGCATGACCAGCCGTAATTCCCTTGGCCATGGTAACAATGTCAGGCTCGTAGCCATACTTGTTACATTCGAGCCACTCCCCCGTGCGCCCGATGCCGGTGACCACTTCATCCACTATAAGTAGAATCCCGAACTCATCGCAGATCTCTCGGATTTTCGGCATGTAGCCCATCGGCGGGGGCAATACGCCACGCGCGGTGACGGTCTGCTCACCGATGTAGCAAGCAACGGTTGACGGGTCGTGGAGTTCGATCATCTCTCGCAACTCGTTGGCATAGTCCTCTGCTGAACCTTCGTAGTCGTCACCATACTTATTCCGGTAGGAGTACGGGGGAGAGATCTGATAGAAACCGGCGGGCAGTGGCTCGAAGTATTTTCGTCTTGGCGTGACGGCCCCTGCAGCAAGTGTCGCGAGGCTCATACCGTGGTAGTTGTACTTCCGGCCGATCACCTTGTACTTGCCGCCATTCCCCCTCATCTTGTGATATTGCCGCGCGATCTTG
>CAZUGG010000165.1:0-6019 GCA_964619905.1 uncultured Dehalococcoidia bacterium | reverse complement strand
CGGTGGTTTCTTCGCTTATTGCATTGTACGCGGCTCGGAGGACATCGAGCCGGAAAATCTGCGGTGTTTGAACAGCCCAAAGTTTAGTACGGTCCGCCGTTTCGACCACGGTCTTATCGGTCTCCACGATCTTGATGGTGTCCTTCACGGGAACAGCTGCGACTGCAGCTCCAAATTCTCCCGCTGTGGCAAGACCTCGGTTGATGATCTCGGGTCTTAGGCAAGGGCGCGCACCATCATGGATCAATACCCACCGGCAAGTCTCTGGTAGTGCGTCGAGGCCGGCTTCAACTGAGTCACGTCGTCGGTCTCCACCAGTGACGATTGCTTGGACTTTGGTGCACTTGTTTTCTGAAACCAGAGCTGCTCCTTTGTTCAGCAAGTCGGGCCGGAAGACGATGACAACTGCACCGATATGAGGGTGCTGTTCGAACGCTACGCGACTGTGGGCGATTACGGAACGACCCGCTACCGAGGCGAAGATTTTGTCGACCCCGCCCATTCTAGAACTTGACCCCGCTGCAACGATCACGGCTGCAGTGTTGGTAGTGGTGGGGGGTTCTGGTTGATTGTTTTGCCTCATTGGCGGCTCGCTAAGTAAATGTATCCTTGATCCACGTTAGACCCAAGGCGCCTCCGTAGGCTATACCTATGTTTTTGATTGTTTTCCCGCCCCAGGCGAAAAACAAGAACCGTTTCAGTGGATATCGGAGCATGCCAGCTGCAATACCCAACACGTCGAAGACTGGGTTTGGTACTAGGCTAGCGACAAAGATAACGATCGCGCCGCGCGCCCGGACCCATTGCTCGAAACGATTATATAGCCGACTTTTGCCAGCGATACCTTGCCCGCTATAGCCTATTCCATAGCCGGTTAACTCGCCTATGGCCTCCCCGGTACCTGCCAAAAGGCCGACAAACACGGGGTTGAGCATATCACCGCCGATGAAGACAGCTAGGGTGCCCGGTAGCGGTATGACAATGCCACCGGCAGCAGCGAGAGATATTGCAAATATAGCAGGGTAACCAAGCCGACTCACGAGGCCTTCCGCATCCGTCAGCTCATTGCGGAACACCAGAGCGGTGACGACGACCGCTGTCACGAGGACAAAGATTAGCCAACGCAAATGCTTTGCTTCGAAATGCAGTGGCGAGGTGGCTTCGGTCATGCGGACTTTGTTGTTGAGTAGATGTTCCTTAGTCGATCCAGGAGGCTTGTTGCCCATGGGTTCAGGGTACGGTGATTTTTTGACGAGGTGCAACCGGAGATGCTACTCCCTTTAGGAACCCGGTCAGCAGTTCGTTGAATTCGTCAGCGTATTCGTAGTGGGGCCAGTGGCCACAGTGGTTGAAGATGTGCAGACGGGAATTCGGGATTTGGTGAGCACTTCTTTCCCCATGCGTTGGCGGAAAGAGGGGGTCCTGGGCTCCCCAGATGATCAAAGCTGGCTGCGCGAGACTGGAGAGGCTAGAGTCCCGGCGGATTTCAGGGCGCTGGCCAGTTGGCCCCACCCCAGTGCGTAGGTAACGAACTAGGGCCTGGGCAGAACCTTGCCGCCTGAGATAGGTGTGTCTGAGGTGTAGCTCCTCCGCTTCGATGTGACGTGGGTCGTAGAGCATCCATCGAACGAGACGCCGGACTCTATTTGGGGTCGGACGGTGGAGGAATTCGCCGATGAGTGGCAGAGCTGCTATTCGCAGCGCCAAAGCGATCTCTTGACCAAGACCGGCACTATCGACGAGCGTCAGGGATGAGATTCGGCTGGGCTTGCTGAGCGAAAGCTCTAGTGCAAGAATCCCACCCATTGAGTTTCCGACTAGGTGCGTTTCGGGGAGCGCTAGGGTATCCAGGAAGGTTGAGAGGAATGTTGCACCTTGGGACAGGTCAAAGGGGGATCTGGGCATTTGGGAAAGTCCGTGTCCAGGTAGGTCGAGTGCAATGACTCTAAAGTGTTCACTTAGAGACCCTATGTTCTTTCTCCAGTTGATGACTGAATTGCCTAGACCGTGGACAAGCACGAGCGGCGTGCCAGAACCTTCCTCCCAATAGCGGACATCGTGACCCTGAACGACGACATGGTGATCGACAGGCAGTTGCATACAGTGGCGGGTGGGCCTAATTGGGAATAGTTGACGAAACAGGGAAGTACCTGCGCAGTGCTGGTTAGTTGACCCCTTCCAGTCAAGCTATTGCAGCGACGTGGTCTATTGCCTTGAAAGTCAGAGTTGAATCTTCTTGGCCGACGAGGACATGCGAACCGTCGGTGAGATCACCACGGAGGATTTGTTTAGCTAAGGGGTTCTCTACGGATCGTTGAATCGTTCTCCGCAGAGGTCTTGCTCCGAAGACGGGGTCGTAACCCTGTTCGGCTAGCCATCGTTTGGCCTCCCGGGTCAACTCGATGGTGACTTGTCGCTCCTCAAGTCGTTTCTCCACCTCCCCGATGAGCAGGTCGACGATTTGTTCGATCTGCTCACGGCTTAATGGATCGAATACGATGACTTCGTCGATGCGATTTAGTAACTCCGGCCGGAACGATTTCTTGATGGCATCCTCGATCGCTCTGTGCAGCTTTAGAACTTCGGCCCCGTTGGACCCGTCCTCGGTCCTAAAACCGAAGCCAGACTTGCGGAAGTCGCTGGTTCCTAGGTTTGTTGTCATGATAACGATGGTGTTCCGGAAATCGACGGTTCGACCCTGTCCATCTGTTAGGCGACCGTCCTCTAGGATTTGCAAGAGTATGTTGAACACGTCCGGATGGGCCTTTTCTACCTCGTCCAGGAGTACGACTCTAAAAGGCCGACGTCTTACTACTTCGGTCAGTTGGCCCCCTTCGTCGTAGCCAACATATCCAGGTGGTGCACCGATTAGCCTAGAGGCTGTGTGCTTCTCCATATACTCCGACATGTCTAGCCGCACCAACGAATCTTCGTTGTCGAACATGAATTCGGCCAACGCCTTGGCCAACTCGGTCTTACCTACGCCCGTGGGTCCCGCGAAGACAAAAGAACCTATCGGCCGCTTCGGATCCTTAAGTCCGGATCGTGCCCTGCGGAGTGCATCAGAGATAGCAACAATGGCTTGTTGCTGTCCGATGATGCGATCGTGTAGGCGCTCCTCCATCGCAAGCAGTTTTTCAGTTTCGCCCTCTAACAGGCTGGAGACGGGTATCCCTGTCCAAGCGCCAACAAGCTCGGCAACTGTCGCCGCCGTGACGTTGGTGGTTATCTTCGCTTCCTTGTGCCAGGCTTGTTTGGCGCTGTTGTACTCTTCCTCGGTCTGTAGTCTTTCGACCTTAATACGAGCGGACTTTTCGTAATCACCCGTCTCGGCCGAGGCGGTCTCCTCGTCGAAGAGTTTGCTCACTCGCTTTTCTAGGTCCCGGACTTCCTTGGGGGCGCTCTGAGCGTCAATGCGCACCTTGCTTGCGGCCTCATCGATCAGGTCGATCGCCTTATCTGGGAGAAAGCGTTCTGTGATGTAACGGCTGGACATTCGGGCTGCCGCTTCGAGGGCCTCATCGTCGATTTGGACCTTATGGTGCGACTCGTAACGTGGCTTGATGCCCCGCAGAATGGCGATAGCATCCTCAACGCTTGGCTCGTCCATGTATACAGGTGAGAAGCGACGCGTCAGTGCTGAGTCCTTCTCGATGTACTTGCGGTACTCGTCAAGAGTGGTTGCACCCACACATTGGAGCTCGCCTCTCGCTAGGGCTGGTTTCAGCATGTTGCTGGCATCGATGGCACCCTCGGCACCACCGGCACCGACGACGGTGTGAATTTCGTCAATGAAGAGAACTATCTCACCCTCGGCGGCTTTGATCTCGTCCATGACGGCCTTGAGGCGTTCCTCGAACTCGCCGCGGAACTTGGATCCAGCGACCATAGCGCCGAGGTCTAGGGATAGCACGCGCCTCCCCTTTAGCGAGTCCGGAACGTCGTCATTGGCGATGCGTTGCGCCAGGCCTTCTACGACCGCTGTCTTGCCGACTCCGGCGTCGCCGATCACTACCGGGTTGTTCTTTGTCCTTCGGGTCAGGATCTGCACGACGCGTCTGATTTCCATGTCCCGCCCAACGACAGGGTCTAGCTTGTTCTCGTCGGCCAGTGCTGTCAGGTCGCGGCTGTACTTGTCTAGCGCGCCGTACTTGCTTTCCGCTCGAGGGTCAGTAACCCGGTGTGATCCGCGGACCTGTTGCAGAGCGGCATAGAGACGGTCCTGGGTAATTCCTGCGTCTTTTAGTACCTGTGCGGCGATGCCATCTGATTCTAGCGTTAGTGCTATAAATAGGTGCTCCGAGGCTACGTATTCATCGTGGAGTCGTTTCGCCTCAGCCTCCGCATTAGAAAGTAGTCGCACGACGCGCGGAGTCTGAAAGACCTGGTTGGTCGGCTGCGCTGACTTCGGGCTTCCAGAGAGCGCCGAAGTCAATTGACCTTTAATCTGCTCTGCATTTGCCTCGAGGCTTGAAAGCAAGTCGCCGATGATGTCTGTTGACTGGCTTACCAATGCAAGAAAGACGTGCTCAACATCCCATTGGGTGTGCTCGTATTCAAGCACCAGGCGTTGCGAATCTTCGATGACTTCTCTAGCCTGTTCTGTGAATCGGTCCGGTTTAAGTGCCATGCGGTTCCCTCAAATGTCAGAAGAGATTTTCGCCCCGGTGGCTAGGCCTTCTTAAAATCCCAGGCAGCCCCAAAGCGGTCCGTGATTGACTCGGTTTCCACTGAACCGATCCCTTAATCCATTCCATCCGGATTAGGATCGTAATTCCCTGAGTTCGTCGAAGATCTCGCGTTCACGGTTAGAAAGCTCCGTAGGAAGCTGGACGTTGATCTCGGCATAGAGGTCGCCAGTGCCAGAGCGCCTCAAATGCGGCATTCCCTTGCCGCGCAAGCGAAAACTCTTGCCGTTCTGTGTTTCGGGAGGGATTTTTAACACCACATTGCCTGCTAAGGTCTTGAATTCTGTCTCACAACCAAGAATGGCAGCGGTTAGGCTGATGACCAGTTCGATAAAAAGGTCATCCCCCTTGCGGTTGTAGGAATTATGCGGGGTCACCTCGACAAAAAGAATCAAGTCTCCGTTGGCGCCTCCACTGGCACCGGGACTACCCTCGCCAGCTATGCGCACTTTGGATCCTGTTTTGACGCCAGTTGGGATCTTGACTTCGAGTCGCCGGCTACCGCTCGGTTTCTCCATTAGTGTTAGCAAGCGCGTTGAGCCGGAGAAGGCTTCTTCAAGAGTGACCTTGACTCGATGCTCTCTGTCCCGTCCCCTCCTCGGCATTGGCTGGCCACCGATGCCTCCAAAAACCGACCCGAAAATGTTGCTGTAGTTGTCGAACCCCACACCGCTTGTCGTGCTCCGGCCGGATCTGTTGCTCCTGGCATGCTTCCAATTGTCGCCGTATGCGTCGTACGCCTTGCGGCTATCGACATTGGAAAGGATTTCATAAGCCTCGTTTATTTGCTTGAATTTCTTCTCGGAGCCAGCATTCCCTCCATTCACATCCGGGTGGTACTCATGGGCAAGCTTACGGAATGCCTGCTTGAGCTCTCGTTGAGAAGCGTTCTTGGTAACGCCCAGAACACTGTAGAGGTTCCGACTTGGCATGTTTATGAACCCTAGAGGTCTTACCGGAAAGATTATATGGACTCATGGCTTGAGTGTCAAGCTTAATTATAGCATCAGTGTGCGTGGACTTGATATGAGGCGTGGTATGTTACGTGGTTGTCTTTGACTGAATTTAGATGGCATCAGTCTATACCGAACAACGATGAGGCAGTTGTGGTGAGGTCCGGTCTGGCTCCGTCGGTATAAGATCTTTTGCTTGACACCTGTTTTTGAACTCATATAGCATGAATCCAACGGGGGTACGGCTAGGCTCCCGTACTAATGATCTGGGACGATTAGGCACGGGACCGCGCACGAAGCCTTAGAGGCGTGCGCGGTCGTTTAATTTAGGAGCGTTGGGTGAGCGACTGGGCGGCGGTGGTAATGGCTGCGGGGAAG
>CAZUGG010000164.1:0-7740 GCA_964619905.1 uncultured Dehalococcoidia bacterium | reverse complement strand
CGTAGAATGGGGCAGGGACTCAACAACAGACGACAGGAAACGGAGCTTTGAGTGACACGCAGCGGAAGTAAAGCCAAGCTGGTCGTGATGCCATCAGGCGGACCTACACACGTCCTTAACCAAAGCCTGACGGGAGTTTTCGAGGAAGCGGCGAAAAGCCAAGCCTTCGATCGGATATTGGGGGCGGATCACGGCATTCGTGGTCTACTCAACGGAACATTCTTCGATCTCAGCGCGCAACCCAAATCAGTCTGGGGGGCAGTCGCACGCACGCCGGGGGCGGCCCTAGGGACAGCGCGCCGTAAGCTCAAACCCGGCGACATGGCAGATGCTTTCGCAACACTCCAAGAAAACAATGTCTCGTGCCTCGTGAGTATCGGGGGCAACGACTCCGCGGAGAACGCCCATCTCTTCCATTTGGAGGCTCAAAAGCGCGACTATCCGCTCGCGGTCATCGGCGTACCCAAGACAATCGACAACGATCTGCCGGCCACAGACCACTGTCCTGGATTCGGGAGTGCTGCACGGTTCTTGGCCCTCGCAACGATGAGCAGCGCCCGCGACGCGGAGGCCATGGGCGTGGACCGCCCTATCACTATCATCGAGGCGATGGGGCGTAACGCAGCATGGCTCGCCGTCGCGTCGGGTATGGGCAAGCGTGAGGAGCGAGATGCACCACACGCCATCGTGAGCCCGGAGACCAAAATCGGCGAAGACCGCATCTTCGCGATGTTGGAACAGTCGATGAACAAATTCGGCTACGCAGTCGCCGTGGTCGCAGAGAACGCTAAGGACTTAGACGGTGCGCCCTTGGGGCACAGTGGCGAACCAGAGTTCGTGGACGAATTCGGCCATCCCTACTGGCCAAGCAGCGCAGACTATATCGCGCGCGAGGCGGGCAAGCGGTTCAAGGTTCGTACCCGGTTTGAGCGCCCAGGATCAATGGCCCGATCGATGGCTTCCACAATCTCCAAGCTAGATGCTCGGGAGGCCTATATGGTGGGAGCGGCTGCCATCCACTACCTGCTCAACGGTGCGACAGACCAGATGGTGACGCTCATTCGTGAATCCTGCCAAACGTACCGTTGCACGACCGGGCTCGCACCCCTCGAAACCATAGCCGGAGCGGAGCGCCTTCTTCCAGCGGGCTATTCAGAGCCTTTAACGGAGTTCCCGACGCGTCTCTTCAGAGAGTACGCGGAGCCGCTGATGGGTGGCCCGCTACCTAGGTTCGGACGATTTAGGTAAATGCTAATTAGCCTGGAAAAGGCTGCACCATCCGTTCGGCTGCTGGGTCCATGCCACCATCGAAAACCGACTGGCTGTCAACTTTCGGTGTGGTAGGCCTCTTCGATGTGCGCCGCCAAGCTCTCAGCGAAGTCTTCGCAGACCTGAGGCACGACCGGCTTGAGCATTGCGTTGACCATTGGCCCTTGGAGTCCGCCTGGTTTTAAGTCCAGCTGGACATTCAGCACGGTCGATTCGTCAGTTTGTCGGGACTCGAATAATCCCGAGCCCGTGACATTATCGTTTGTGCCCTGGAGAGTAAATGCGACCCTCGAAGGCTCAACCCATTCAGTGATCTGGACCTTGAAGGTAACGGCCTTCTGCAGTTGTCCAAGTTGTCCCTTGAGAGTCCACATTGACTCCCAGGGAGATATTTCCTCGTGACTCTCGTAACCAATTATTAACGGCGCCCAGTTGTTCATGTCGCATGTGAAACGCCACACAGCCTCGATCGGAGCCCTCACCTGCTTAGTAACCTCGGCATTGGCCATGGATCAACGCCCGGATGTAATGGGCCGCGGCGCAGACGCCGCCGACGACCTGCCCGCGATGTACCCAAAGGTCATCGCCGGCCCTAGAGTGGCGCCGCCGCCGGGGTATGTGGGGCCAAAGACTCCCGCAGCTACGTTTCCCGCGGCGAAGAGACCTGGAATCGGCAGTCCCTTATTGGATAACACCTGTGCTTGATCGTTGATACGTGGCCCTCCATTTGTCCCAAGCGCACCCCAGAGCATCGGTAACGCATAAAATGGAGGCTCCTCAAGGGGCGCAAGGCTCTTACTCGGGTCCGGAAGACCCCCCGACGAAGGGCCAAAATCTTTTGCGCCTCGCTGGAACTCAGGATCGGCTAGATCAACAGCATAGCTGTTGAAGCATTGGACCTCTTTCTCGAGCCCGTCAGCGTCGACCCCGATCTTCTCGGCGAGACCTCTAATCGTCGGCGCCCAGTCGATCCAATCCGGGGTCGGATCCTCAGGCATGACGGTAAAGATTCTGTGTTTGGAACGGCATCGGTGGTCAAAGACAACCCAGGCAGGGTAATTGGGGAACTCCTGTGCCACGGGGTCAAAGGTGTAAAAAGTCTTCGGTAGATCCATGTAGGTGGCTAGTTCGTTAACAAAGCGCTTGCCTCGAGCATTGACTAGGATCGCACCAGGCAGCCGAGGGACCTGGCTTCCCGTATGCGCCAGCGGGTGTCCCTCGAACTCCAGGGTCGGATCAACCAGCGCCGGAGTCCACCACGCGTGTCCCATGTTCCCCAAGGCAGCACCTGCCTCCATCGCCATAATCAGGCCATCCCCTTCGTTCTGCGGCGGGCTTAGAGGGTGAGTTAGCCCACCTTTCAGGAATGCTTTCACCAAATCCTCGTTCCATTCATAGCCGCCTGTCGCAAGGATGACCCCCTTTCGTGCGCCGACGAGGAAGTCTCTTCCCCCACGTTCGGCCCGCACGCCTATAACAGCACCATCCTCGCTCGTGACAAGGGAGAGTGCGCGGGTTTCGGTCAATGTTTCGACGCCCCGGTCAAGCAGGCCTTTGAAGAGAGCGGCAACGAGGGCCGCTCCCATGGTCCGAATGTCCTTCTCTGTCCTTTCAGCGATCATGGAAAAGTCCATCTTCGAGGGATCCGTGGCCTGCGAACCCTCTTCCAAGGTGACCCGCGGATAGATTGGGCTCAACCGGACCTTGTCGGCCCATTCGCCGAGCTGGCCGGCTTCGTAGGGGTGACTTTCGATGGAACGGCCTTCCGGCTTGCCGCCCGGAAACTTGTTGTAGTAGTCAGCAAAGTCGCTCGTGGAAAACATACGCACGGGAGTATTGGCCTCGAGATACTCCACCATGCTGTGGGCAGTGTCCACATAGACCTCCAGCAACTGGGGATCAGGCTCCTGCCCTAGTGTGATGCGGCGGAGGTAGGTCAGGGCGTCGTCTCGGGAGTCTTCGACCCCCAAGCGGTCCATGTGCATGTTAAGTGGCACCCACGGCATGCCACCGGAAATGCCGGTCGTGCCACCGATTAAGTGCGCTTTCTCAAGCACCAGCACCAAGGCTCCTTCGTCATGCGCCAAGGTAGCGGCAACCAAGCCCGCACCGCCGGAGCCAAGCACAAGCACATCGACTTCCCTATCCCAGTGCATCGAAACCTTCTCTGGCATTCGCAACCCTTCCGCCTACGACTTTAGGAGAGGAGGAGGTCAGGGTTACGAGCCTCCACCATTCGCCGGAAGCCATCCTTCCAGTGCACCCTAGTCCGCCCCAAGTGCTCATGCATCAATGTAGGGTCCGGCGAGATGCTGCCCAGCGCCTCCTCCGTATAGTTGAACTTGGGCTCGAGACCGGTAAGGTCTCCCATATAAGCACACCATTCCTCGATGCTAACTTCGTCGCTACCGCCCCAATTCAACGTCAGGGAAGGGACCGAGGCTGCCTGAAGGAGTTCGTGGACATGCGCTACTAGGTCGTCTTCATGGATTGGCGCATAGTAATTGCCCAGATTGGGGTGTACCGGAATTTTTTGACCCTTGGACATGGCCAAAAGGTGATAGTACGGCCAGCCCCCGTTATCACCAAAGGGAACATTTAGGCGAGCGATCACAGTCGGCAACCCAAACTCTCTGCAAGCGAAGCGAGCGACTGCCTCGCTCACGATCTTGGAGATACTGTAGGTCGCCATCCCCATCACCTGGTGGCTGTCGCCCAAAGGGTCATCCTCCTTGAGCTTGCGGCCACCGGTGGGCTTATAGACCGCTGTCGATGAGCAGTGCAGAAAAGCCTTTGCTTTCCGCGTATGGGTCATCATACTCCCAGTTCCCTCCCCGTTGACCGTCAGATCATAGTCAAATTTAGAACCATGACTTTTCACCAAAGCAATTTTGAGCACGTAGGTGAAGGCGGCGGGAAGTCTTTCCAGTGAGGCACGCCCAAGGGCCATCTTCAGCGGTTCTACCCCGACACTCTCGAGACGAGACCAGTCGTCCAGGTTGCTGAACCGCGCGACGCCGACAACTTCGTTCTCTCTCGCCAGCGCCTCGCAGATTGGGAAGCCGACCTGCCCGGTGGGTCCAGTAACCAGGACCTTTTCATCCTTTAGCATGATCTTGGTCTCCGAGAAGCCTTGAAAAAGAAGCGGCCCGGCGACAGGCAGTCGCCGGGCCGAAGGATAGCCGATATCTGCGCCGACTGTTAATCGTTCAGGTTATAGAGTTCGACGCAATTGTCCGCTACTACCATGCGACGCTCATGCTCTGGAACGTCTTCGAAGTGCTTGGCGATGTACTCCTGTGACTTCGGCCAAGTACTGTTAATGTGCGGGTAGTCGCTCGACCACATGATCCTATTGACTCCAATGGTGTGCCGTTCTCGGACCCCCACATAATCCTCGATGAAAGTCCCGTAGATGTGGCGACGCCAGAACTCGCTCGGGGGCTCTTTCAGAGGACTATTGGTGTGATAGCGATGCCGCTCCCAGCTATGGTCCATCCAGTCGACAATGAAGGCCATCCACCCGATCCCGCTCTCGACCGATACAAGCTTCAGCTTGGGATGGTTTTGGAGTACTCCGCTAAAGATCAGGCTCGTCATAGGCTCCGCCATCATCGCTTTGTTGACGGTGACACTAACGAGAAGCGTGGATTCTAGGCCTCGAGTCCTGGGCTTGCCGCCAAGATGGAAATTGATCGGCATCTCAAGATCTTCTAGCGCTGACCAGAGGGGCTCGTAGACGGGATCGATATAGGCCTTGTCCGACGGGTCGGATGCGTCCACGGCCGGAATCGATGGCAGGAGAACGCCACGGAGCCCCAGCTTCTTTGCACGCGTTGCCTCAGAGATCGCAAGGTCGATGTCCCAGAACGGTATCTCCGCAATGCCTACGAGTCGACCCGGGTTAGGTTGGCAATATTCCGAGAGCCAATCGTTGTACACCTGCATCATGGCAAACCGCAGCTCACGATCAGAGGTCTTCATGTCAACGCCGCCACCATCGCCGCTGCCGTATAGGACCTCAGCATCTACACCATCAAGGTCCATATCCTTGATCCGAGCGATTGGATCCCAACCCCCCTGATGCCCCCGCTGAGCTTTGTCGCTTTCAATCTTAAGTTTCTGGTAGTCGACGCCAGCCGCGCCAGCCAGAGACATAAACTTCTGCTCACGCCCCTCAAACCGCAGGACCTCTTTGCCGTCCTTCTGCTCGACCCTAGGGGCTTTCTCCTTAAGTCCCGCTGGCACTCGATCAGCGTAGATCGTAGGAGGTGGATTCACATGAGAATCAGCTGATACACACTTGTAGTTGACCTTTGTCTGCGTGGTCATCGGATCCTTCTTTCTGCTACGCCTGGTCTGCTATATCTTCGAAAGCAGCGCCTCGGATTATAGTGCTTGTCTCTCACCTTGGCGACCAGTGTTCGCGCGAACAGAGACGAGTCTGTCTCGGGGATCCGGAAGAGCACGCTATACTCTGCCCCACCGCAAGGATGGCACAGGAGGTGCGAGATGGCCCAGGTTCGCCCCAAGGAGATGCGGGGACAGATCACGCCGGAGGGCATGGCTCGAATGCGTGCCCGTATCGGGATACTGGCGCCGCGCCCGAAGCCTTTCAACACCGTAGCCTCCGAAGACAGCATCCGTCACTACTGTTACGGCTATGGCGAAGACAATCCCCTCTACACCGATCCCTCTTACGGCTCCAAGACTCGTTGGGGATCGATAATCGCACCTCCCGCCTACATGACCACCTGCGGAATCGTGAACGCGAAGCCAATCCCTCCAGAGGTGCGCGACAAGGGGCGTGGGGCTCTGAGCGGCGTCCCAAACTACCTGTCTGGAAACTCCTGGGAATTCTATCGCCCTCTTCACCCCGGGGAGGTGATCACAAGACGCTTCTACATATCCAAGGTTGAGGAGAAAGAAACGAGCTTCGGGGGTAAGTCCGCGGTGGTACACCACAAGAACGAATACATAAACCAGCGGGGGGAACTAGTGGGCGCCTTAACGAACTACTTCTTCCACGTGGAGCGCGAGGCCTCTGAGAAGAAGGGTAAGAACCTCAACGTTGAGCACCCACAATACGATAGTGATTATTTAGCTAAGATCGATGAAGCCTATTCTAGCGAGTACGTTCGCGGCGCAGAGCCTAGGTACTGGGAAGACGTATCCGTCAGCGAGCAACTGCCATCCATCGTCAGAGGCCCTCTCTGCGTAACCGACATCATCTGTTGGCACATCGGGAACGGCTTCGGGCAGTTCAACGTGGGGCCGCTACGAGCTGCCTACAGAAATCGAATGAAAGCTCCCAACTTCTACACACAGAACGAATACGGGGCTTGGGATGCAGCACAGCGGGTTCATTGGGACCCCTTACGAGCGAAGCGTGTCGGAAACCCCAGACCTTATGACTATGGTCGCATGCGCACCCAATGGATGATGCAACTCGTTGGCAACTGGATGGGTGACGACGGATGGCTTTTTCGCCACTCCGACCAAATACGGAAGTTTAACTATATCGGGGACACATCCTGGGTCCATGGGAAAGTGGTCGGCAAACGACTGGAGGGCATCCACCATATGGTCGACCTCGAGCTCTGGATCGAAAATCAGCGAGGCGAACTCTCCGCCCCAGGCCAGGCCACTACCATACTCCCGTCACGAGACGCCGGGCCGCTCATAGTGCCGGGGGAGACCGGCGACTACAAACCTGCCGCGCAGGAGACCGATTATTCGGTTATGGCGACATGACCTTGGCTAATTTACGGCTATCCACGGCGCTCCATTAAAAAATCCGGCGGCCCGCCATCGGGTCAGGCGGGGTAAGCCCCAAACGGACGAGGTCAGCATCGAGATTCGCCCGGTATGCCTCCCTGAGGTCTTCATTGGAGCGCCGTTTTAAGCCCCATTTCCGGTAGCGCTCGCTGCGTTCGCTTTTGGCACGACCGAACATATCCAACGTCATGGGATACCAAAACTGCTCGATCTTAGTCTGGACCTTCGATCGGACAGCCGCATCTTTAAGCAGCGGCCGCAGATGGATCACGCCCATGCGCGCATGTCGATGTTCTTCAGCAGATTGGATCCCAGCAATGCGGGCAAATGGAGCGTAGCTCGAGTCAATCCATTCGCTGATCTGAAAAGCGCCAAAGCGGTCGAAGAAGATATTTGTGATCGCAAAGTCGAGCCATGGGTCCACCTTTTTAGACTTAGGGAACTCCAACCGCCCATGCTCCTCTATCTTCCGTGGCAAATCTTTGTCGATTTGAGCGTAAACCTGATGGAATTGGTGTCCGTGCTTAATCTCTTCGTGGCAAAATTTTGCCATCCGCACCATAGAACCGGAATCGGGGGCATGCTTCGTGGCCATCGCCATTACGTCAGCGATATGCCCTTCAAACCGGCCGCCGACACCAATGAGCTCTTCGCTGTTGTGGTAGCACAACTCGAGCAGGGTCTCGCGGTACT
>CAZUGG010000163.1:0-5861 GCA_964619905.1 uncultured Dehalococcoidia bacterium | reverse complement strand
GTTCATGTTGAGGAGCCCAATCGAGGAGAGAGCAAACAACCTGCAGCATTAGGCCACAGAATCGCGGCAGTCTAGCATTCACCCCTAGGGTGGTCAATCGAGAAACCAAGACGCAGCAAGCCCAATCCACAGGAAAACAACTTTGCCACCCGGCGGCCTTAAGTTGCTGCGGGATACCAAGGTCTCGCCACATCTGCTAAAGCCCCGTACCGAGTTGCAGCTTTAGGAGAGACCCGGATTCGCATAAGCCTATCGATTTGGGTTGAATCGTGGTGGGCACTAGTGGACTCGAACCACTGACCTCTTCCTTGTAAGGGAAGCGCTCTAACCAGCTGAGCTAAGCGCCCGTTGCCTTATCTCCACCAAGTAATTCAGAACAAGTGGCACAGAATCGCCAGTAGGAATAATCAAACATTTCGCAGGTGTGCAAGTCGTCTGCCGCGAAAACTATGGAGGTCTGACAGCCAGGACACATCATCCTGAATTTGTTAGGACCAACCACCGTCAATTTCAGCCGATCACGGTACCACAAGAGCGTCGCTTCTGCCGGGTGTTCCCCTGAGGGGAAGGGCGACTCCTCCAACCGATCGTAACCGAACCATTCCTGAACCCTCTGGACCAGCTGATCCAGTGTCGTTATCGGATTTGGCGAGTCCGTACCGGCCATTGCCATCAGTAACGTTCATCCTTCGGTTCGTCACAACACCGACAGTACGGTGGTCACGCTCGACTGTCAACGATCGCTGATTCATGGGGCGGAGCCGAAACTCTGATCCAAGATTTAAGGGTGGTGCACTGCTCAAAAGTGTTCTCGTTGAAGGAATCGTTAACGAGGAAACCAATCAGCTGGTGCGCTCGGTGGGATTCGAACCCACAACCTCAGCCTTCGCAGGGCTGCGCTCTGTCCAATTGAGCTACGAGCGCGAATCAAGGGAAGCCTAGAATGCGGCTCCCACTCCTGTTGGACAGCTTTCCCACTATAACAAAGCACGCTAGTAGGCGCTACCAGGAACAGTCCACCCATGCGCCATAGATCCCAGTCGATGTGGGTCTCAGCCAAAAGCTATAATCGCGACGCACCTGCACCACCAAAATAGAGCACCGAGGGATCACATGCGATTCGACCTTAGCTTCGATCTGCGAAACCCCAGTTGGGCGGGCAAGCCCTTCGATGAGTACTACGCCGACTTCCTTGACTTAGCGGCATGGGCCGACGATGCCGGCTTCGATCGCTTGAGCCTCTCAGAGCACCATTTCGTGGAGGACGGCTACTTGCCCTCTCCTTTCGTGGCAGCTGGCGCTGTGGCTGCACGAACCAAGAAAATCCGGATAGCAATCAGCTTGGCGCTGTTGCCCCTAAAACACCCCGTACAAGTTGCAGAGGATGGCGCTATTGTGGATGTGATTAGCGGCGGCCGCTTCGAATTGATGGTGGGTGCCGGGTATCGTAATGAGGAATACGAAGGCTACGGGATCTCCATGAAGACACGCCCAGGCCGAATGGACGAGGGCGTAGAAATAATCAAAAAATGCTGGTCAGACGAGACCTTTAGCTTCAACGGGCGTTATTGGAAGCTTAAGAACGTCAACGTAACTCCGAAACCAGTCCAGAGACCAAGGCCCCCGATTATTATGGGGGGCGCCTCACCCGCATCCGCTCGGCGAGCGGCGAGAATCGCTGACGGCTACTCACCCGTCTCAGCCCGACTGTCGGAGTTTTATCGTGAGGAACTACGAGCTCAGGGTAAGGATCCGGGGCTGATCCCTCCTACCGATGTACCACGCCCGCCAAGGAACTTCCTTCACGTGGCTGAGGACCCGGAGGCCTCCTGGAAAATCGTCGGCCCTTATGCCATGCACACGGCGAACAGCTACGCCGAGTTTGCTGGTTCACTAGGACACGGCCCCTTCAAAGCAGTGTCGGACCCCGACGAACTCCGGGCCGCCGGAACAGACGACGTGATGACCCCAGAACAGGTGGTAGAACTTGGGAAAATCATCCAGGAGGCCGACCCACACAACGCTGAGCTCAGCTTCCGTCCTTTAATGGGGGGTATGCCCTCAGAGGAAGGGCGCCGTTCCCTGGATCTGGTCGCAAAGGAAGTGATGCCCCACTTCAAAAGTTAGACGAGCCAACTACAGGGCAATCCTTGATCTCCGACTTAGCCGACCTACTAAAGACTCAAACCAAGCCGGTGACCTTCATAGACGGCATGTTCGATGCGCCGAGGGGTTAGAGCGTCCCCGACCACGTGCACCTCTAGATCCTTCTCCGCAAGTTCGGCACAAAGCCCGTCGACTGGGACTGCACCCACAGCTAACACCACTGCGTCTAGTCCACTGATGGTCGACTCTGTACCAGTTTCGACATCAGTGACCCGAAGCGAATCTCCTTCAATCGTGTTAACCAGCGTGGCATTGCGAAACTCTATATCCTGCCCCCTAAGACTCGCCAAGAATGCCGAGCGGTCGTAGTGGACCATGTCATTCGCAAACCGAGGCATGTGCGTCACGGCAACCACTCCAACCCCCTTGCTCACCAAATATTCCACTGTGTCTGATGCCTGGTAGTAGCCAACGGCATCGACCACCGCGACGTGCTTGGCCCCGTCGATGGCACCGAAGAAAACGTCGTGGACACTATGTACTCTCGAAGAGTCGGCGCCCGGCAAGTGTTCGAGATGTGGCAGTGGCGCATACCGTAGTGTCGACTTGGTAACTGCTCCAGTCGCCACCACTATCGCGTCGGCACGAGCCGCCTCAACGTCGCCTGCAGTCGCTACCACGCCTAATTCCACGTTGACGCCTAACCTTTTGAGCTCACGCTCACGCCAAGCAATTACGTTGCTGAACTCCTGGTGCCGCGGGGTTAGTTCTTTGAGCCGGACCTGGCCACCAAGCGCATCGCTTTGCTCCCACAGTCGCACCGAATGACCCCTCTGGGCAGCGATGATGGCAGCCTGCATCCCTGCGGGTCCCGCGCCAATCACCAGCACATCGCGAGGAGTTGGGGACGACCCGGAAGTGCCTCCTCCCCACTCCTCTTCCTTGCCCACCACTGGGTTCTGGGTACATGTTATAGGCTTGCCTAGGGTGTTGCGCCCCAAACACCCCTGACCGGCACCTACACATCGCCGAATCTCGCCGGTACGTCCCTCCCTAGCCTTCATGGGAAGCTCCGGGTCTGAGATGCTCGCCCGTGTCATGCCCACCATATCGGCTTGGCCAGCGGCTACAATGTCCTCAGCTTGTGATGGATCTACGATCCGGCCAATCACAAATACGGGGATCTGCAGAGCACCCTTGATTTTCTCCGCCAACGGAACAAGTTGGCCGCTCGGGGACCCGGCTGTCGCTATCGACAACTCGCCAGGCCAGGCACTCACGTCAATGAAGTCGCAGTCGCCCGTTGCCTCCAAACGCTTTGCCATCTCCAGTGAGTCGTCCAGGCTTTGCCCTCCGGGACGCCTCCATTCCCCGTTCATGCGAACTCCCACAGTAAAGTCGCGTCCGCAGACATCACGGATCGAACCAAGAATTTCCACGACGATGCGCAACCGATTCCCCAAGGAGCCCCCGTATTCGTCACTTCGTTGGTTGTACGCGGGGATCAACCATTCGCCAAGCATGTGACTGTGAGCGGCATGCACCTCAACCCCATCAAGGCCGGCCTCTTGCATGTTACGAGCAGAGATTGCGAAGCCCTCGATTAGGTTTTGGATTTCTCCCGCAGTCATCTCCTTACAAGACTCCCCGGCTGATCCACCGCCCGGGGCGAGAGCACTTGGCCCCCAGGCGGGCTCCCAACTATCGGTTCCACTATTCATCTTCTCGCGGCCGTTCTGGTTGAGCTGCATAAATATTTTGCCGCCGTGCTGGTGGACAGCATCAGCGATCTTCCTACAGGCGATCACCGATTCTGGCCTGTAGGCTGCTGGTCGCTCTGGACCCGACGATGGAGGGACCTGACTCTGCCCCGCGATGATCAGTCCAAACCCGCCTCTGGCGCGCTCACCGTGATAGTAAGCTGCGCGATCGCTGAGCACAGTCCAGCCAAAGAATCCACTGGCCTCATGTGCAAGAAAATTCGTATTGTGGGCAGAAACAAAGAGGCGATTGGGGATACTTGTCCCGCCAACCTGTAATGGTGAGAAAATGTGGTCAAAGCCCTTAGACACAACTAACCTCCCAACGAACCATAGGCATCTAAATCACGTCGGTCAACGAAAGCTCGGAGCGAGCACAGGGGGCAAAGCGGCGCGAATCCAACACAGTCCAATCGCCAACAACGAAGCAGATGGAACTCGCGATTTCAACACCGACGTCATAGGCATGAAGGTTGTCCGATCCGTGGAGATGGCAAAGTACTCGGGGTATATTCTTTCTGACGGCTATATCAACTTGGCGATCCTTGATTTCAAACAGGATGATGCCGCGGGTTCCGAGCGGGGCACAGCTTTCGAGGGCCTGCATCACATCGGTATCCAAGCCGATCCTAAAGAGGGTGTGATCGAAAAACTCACGTCCCACGGCTTCAAACCTAGAACAGATATTAACGATGCCCTAGGAGTTAAAGCTGGTAGAGCCTCCTACAAGCCTACCCATGAGTTTAAATATCAAGGCCCATCTGGCGTGGTAATTGACGTCTCCACGAGCGGCTGGGAGGGTACCAGCGACTAGTTCCCATAGCGATAATCTGGTCGCTGGAAGCGCGCGTCATTCAAAATGTGCTTGGGATCTAGCGCATCCCTAATACGGCTCACGGTGGCCGCGTACTCCGGACCGTAGTATCGGTGGAACCACTCATGGTGGTGGGGGAATATCCCTTGCTCACCGGTGGTGCACTCGAAATCAAGCTGCAGCTTCAGCATCCGAGCACGCATATCGGCAGCTAATGCCTGAAGTCGATTAAATTCCCATGCTTGAGGCGCAAAAAAGACGGGGTGAAACGTCCCTCCACCGATATGACCAATCCGAACACCGAAGAGGCCCGGGTTCGCATCACACACCTCCTTAAGCATCCGCCCGGCAGCCTCCATACACGGCGCCATGGCGTCGAGCGGCCCATCCATCACACCCCCCAAGAGAGGGAAAAGCCCTAGCTCCTTGATCAAATCTTCTTTTTCGCCCACGTTTCTAAAACTCACGAACTTCTGGAAATCCTCTCGGGTAAGCTGCTGAGTTTTTGCCGCACCCTGGCCGTCCGCCACCGCGAAGATGGCATCTAGCTTCGCCTGCGCCTCCTCACCCGTGAATCCATCCGTTCCAACGAGAATCAAAGCGTGCCGCTGCTCGTTAGCCATGCCGCCGAGTTCGAGGAATTGGTCGTCCATCAACTCCATGAACCGAGGAGGTGGCACACCTTGCCTATACATCGCCGCAACGGTCTCTCCGGCTGTTTCAACGGTTGGGACGTAGGCCACGCCCCAACAAGTATTTCTGGGGGTCGGAACAAGCCGAAGACGCAGGTTCGTGATAACCCCAGCGATAGCTTGGAAGCCGCAGAACAGTCGAGTTAGGTCGACCCCGCAGGGTCTCCGATGAGATCGCGTTCCCGTCTCCACGATCTCGCCCGTGGGAAGCACAACCTCAATCCCCATTAGATAATCTCCGGGCTTCCCCCAATGGGAATCAACAGAACGACCGCTGGTGTTAGATGCTACGAGCCCACCCCAAGTCACAGGACCAACGAACTCGGGATAGGTGAACCCATGGGGCTCTAGGGCGACGTTCAACTCACTCTCAGGAACCGCCGGTCCAATTTCTACATAGCCGCCGTCGAGATTGGGACGTATCCAGTTGAGCCGTCTCAGATCGAGTGCTATCGAACCCGGCGGCTCGGGACGAATCAAGTCTAACGT
>CAZUGG010000162.1:0-11507 GCA_964619905.1 uncultured Dehalococcoidia bacterium | reverse complement strand
ATCCTTAATCTAAATAAGCCCATTGGCCCTACCTCGTTTGAATTGGTTCGCTTGGTGAAGCAACTAACCGAGGAAAAACGGGTGGGCCATGGTGGAACTCTCGATCCGTTAGCGAGCGGCGTGTTGCCAATACTGATTGGTCAGGCGACTCGGGTGAGCGAGTTTTTCCTCCACGGATCCAAGGCGTACCGTGCCACTGTTCGGCTCGGCGTCTCAACGGATACCTATGACGCCGAGGGTACGATCGTGAATGAAGGCGACGTCTCCGAGGTTAAACAACGTGACCTCGTCCGGGTACTCGAATCATTCAAGGGTCCTGTTTGGCAGCGTCCGCCGGCTTTCAGCGCGCTGAAAAGGGATGGACAACGACTCTATAAGCTTGCCCGGTCAGGACGCCCTGTTGAAGTTGAAGAGCGGTTGGTCAATATTCACCGGATCGAGTTGGTGGATTGGTCGAGGCCAACAGCCATTATTGAGATTGAGTGCGGTCACGGAACGTACGTTCGAACGATTGCTCATGACCTGGGAGAGAAACTCGGCTGTGGCGGTCACCTTGTTGGCTTAGTTCGGACACGAACGGGACCCTTTCAAGTCGACGATGCTTTGACGATTGAGGCCCTCCACGATGCTTTTCACGGAGGTTATCTTCAAGATTCCATGTTTTCAGTTGACGCTCCATTGTTGGGGCTCCCCGCTGCGATAGTTGACGGCAAACTCCAGGAGTCGATTGCTCACGGGAAGGCGATACCTGTGAACGGTAGCCCTCATCTTGCGCCGGATACTCTTTGCCGTGCGTTCAATGAAAGAGGGGAGTTCATAGCACTGATGAGGTTTGATGCATGCACCGAGTATTGGCGCCCTACGAAGGTCTTTCTACGGTAGGTTGCCATCAGTCGCTTCGTTTTGCGGGCCCAGAATTGCTGTAGTAGGATGACTTAAGCTTGTAGTTTTGGACCCTCTCGTCTTGAGGGATCACACCCCGGTGCGACACGTGCTCCTTAATGTAGTTACTACCCCTCGCTGGTGTCGCGTCGGCGGTTGTGGGTTCTTGTCGCTTTAATTTATGTGGCGTTATTACCTTATGTGGTTCACCGCCACGTTCATTGCGCCACTTCCCCGGCCTTTGCGGAAACTGTGCGCTGACTTAATGGCGGACTCTGCTTTTGTCTTTGCGAAGCAGTCCCGACTTACGGTTGAGACCAACCTCCGGCGAATTGTGCCAGATGCGCCAGATCGAAAGATCGACAAAATGGTAAAGGAGGCATTTCGGTACCTGTCGTACAACTACTATGATTTGACCCGTGTACCTTATCGGACGGCCGAAGACATCCGTAGCTCAGTTGATTTCCAAAAGTTAGAGCATTTTGAAACGGCTAGTCGTCTTGGTAAAGGTGTTGTGATCGCCTCGGCTCACCTTGGTAACCTGGACATGGTGACTCAGGCCTTCCCGGCTCTGGGTGTTCCCTCGACCATGATCTTGGCTGAACAGATTCAACCTCAAAGACTTTACGACTTGACCATGCGACTGCGGCATGCCCAATCATTAGTATTTGAGCCCGCCACAGCCAGGGGCGTTAAGAACGCATTCAAGGCTTTGCGGAGAGGAGAGTGGGTCGGGGTCGCAGTGGATCGAGCTATTCAAGGGAACGGGAAAGTCGTTCAGTTTCTGGGAGAACCTGCCTTGATGCCTGTTGGTGCTGCCGAGCTAGCGCTGCGGACGGGGGCTACGCTCGTGCCAAGTTACAGTTTGCGTACCGGCTTTGAGGAACACAAGGTTTGTATCGAGAAACCGATTGAGGTTGAGCGCCAACGCCCCACAGAGGAGACTGTCGGAGCTCTAACTCGGCAACTGCTTGATATCGTCGAATCCTATGTGCTGAAGTATCCTACGCAGTGGACAGCAGTGTTCGAATCGGTTTGGGAGGCGGACAAACTGGACCAGCGCCTCAGGCGTGGCAGAAAAAGAGAGCAGCCGGGTGCAAGTGGTGCGCCGGATAAGCTTCGTGTACGCAAGCCTCTGCCCGGTGAACCCAGTGCTATCAACGAGTCCTCGGGCCAAGACGCCGCACTAGATTGTGACCCGCCGGTGAAGGCATAGGCGCGATGAAGATTGCACTAGTTTCACCATATGACTGGGCCCACCATGGTGGGGTCAATAATCACATCGCTTGCCTTTCGAAAGAATTTGTACAGCGTGGTCACCGTACGACTATCCTCGCTCCATCTTCCAAACCGGCGGAAGAGCTAGAGGAGGACAACCTCGTCCTAATAGGCAGGCCTGTGCCTCTTCCGCTTTCTGGTTCTTGGGCTCGGGTCACCCTTTCCTTCCACCGCAATCGACAGCTCAAGAGGCTACTTGACGACGAAAACTTCGATGTTCTCCACATGCATGAGCCGCTCTTCCCTGTACTTCCACTCATGGCGCTACGCTTCTCAAAATCGTTGAACGTCGGCACGTTCCACGTCTATGCACCGCGTAGCCGAGGCTATATTGGGTTCAGGCCTCTCATCAAACGATGGTTCCGCAATCTGCATGGCAAGATCGCCGTATCGAAACCGGCGGCGGAACTGGTGGGTCGCTACTTCCCTGGCTACTACAACATCATTCCTAACGGAATCGATCTTGATCACTTTGGGGCCGACGCCAAACCGATTGAACGTTTCATGGATGGGAAGCTGAATCTTCTTTTCGTAGGCCGGATGGAGAAACGGAAGGGCCTTAGGTTTCTCCTTGCCGCGTTCGCTCGCCTCAAGTGGGAATACCCTCAGCTTCGCTTGATAGTAGTCGGGCCAGGGAAGATCGACGCTCCATCGGAGCGGATCCTTGGTGAACGCCATATGGAAGATGTCGAGATTATCGGGGGTGTAACCCATGAGGATTTGCCGCGGTACTACCGCACAGCCGACATCTTTTGTGCCCCGGCTACGGGTGGGGAAAGCTTCGGTATCGTGTTACTGGAGGCAATGGCGTCAGGAGCGCCGGTTCTCGCATCTGACATTCCCGGTTATGCCGGCGTGATCACCGAAGGCGAGAACGGTTTACTATTCTCGCCAAAAGATGAGGAGAGCCTTGCTAGTTCGATCGTCCGACTGGTGCAGCGACCAGATCTGCGTGCACAGATGGCTGAGAGAGGCAGGGCTTATGTTCCACGATTTAGCTGGCATCAAGTTGCCTCGGAAGTCCTGGACTATTACGCACGCCTTTCGGATGAGCGTGCTCATTTGCGTCAGTCGGGAACACTTCGATGAGCGGTTCAACTGACCCGAGCCAGTTTTCCGTAGCGCAAGTTTTACGGAAGCGAGTCCGTGGGCTTCTGAACCTCGGAGTCGACCCACTTGTGGCGTTGCTTGCTCGGCTCCATATCAGCCCAAATGTGGTCAGTGTCGTTGGATTTGCTATTACCGCGCTTGCCGCATGGCCTCTAGCGACGGGACATTTTGTCATCGGCGGCCTGGTTCTGCTCGGGGGGAGTGCGACCGATATGATCGATGGAGCCCTGGCCAGAGCGACCGGCTCCTCAAGTAAGCGAGGAGGTTTTCTTGATTCAAACCTTGATCGCGTGGCAGAAGCAGGTGTCCTCTTTGGCCTGCTCTATTACTTCGCTGATCGGGGCGAGACCGTAGTGGTGTTGCTCGTATTTGCTGTGTTGGTGGCTTCGGTGCTGGTGAGTTTCGTAAAAGCCCGCGCCGAAGGTTTGGGGCTTCGTTGTGACGTCGGTGTTGTTACGCGGCCTGAGCGTGTTCTTCTGTTAGGTGCGGGTCTCATTTCGGGCCAGATCGCTGTGTTCCTTTATATCGTTGCGGCGGCAAGCCTTCTGACCTTCGTTCATCGGTTCATGTACGTTTGGACCCAAGCGGGAGAGGACTAGCAGCTGAGACGGACGGGTCTATTGATGCTTGGTATGCCGCCGGGTCTGACGCTTTAACGCTGCTTGAACTTTGATGGGTCGATCACGGCTCGCTCATGGATCCCTGATCCGATTTTGACATCGCTTGACCACGCCTCAACGTCAAAAATGAGCCTGCGACCTTGGTTACGCGCGAACGTCGCCTTGACGCGGACAGGTTTTCCAACGGGATGAGGTGCAAGATGTCTGACATCGACGCGGGTTCCTACCGATGTTAACCCATCGGCGAGATGTTCCTGGATCAGTCGAAGGCAAATGCCCTCCATCAATCCGATCATAGATGGTGTCGAGAGCATTTCTACCGGGCCTGCGTGGGTAACACCCATTCCGGGCTTCGTAGGCATTTCCTGTTCCCGTGTCGTGCCGATGGGTAGAAGATCCTCGGTCATGGATACTCCTTGCGCTTCAGGAGGCAAAGCGCGTTGGAAGTTAGCACGGGGTTTGGACCAGGGTCAAGGAAGCACTCACTCCCAGAGCAATTTCATTGCTCTGGATTGTGCCTGGATTGGGCGACGTGAGCAATGCCCCCGGGACCAAGTGTCACGTTTATGAATACTGCACGAATTGTCATTTTGTTCGGTGGCCAGCCATCTTCATCATCGATGAGGCCGCTGCTCTGAGCGTAAGTCCATGCGACTAATCTTCGAACAGCGTGGGTTGGTTAGATGAATCGGCGGGTTTGTCGTAGGGATGCCCGAGATATTCGTAGGCCAAACGAGTCGCTATCCTGCCCCTCGGTGTTCGTTGGATGAAGCCGAGTTGGATGAGGTAGGGTTCGTATACGTCCATGATCGTGTCTGGCTCTTCGCTCAAAGAGGTTGCTAAGGTTTCGATGCCAACTGGCCCGCCCGCGAACTTGGCAATTATCGCTTCCAGTACCCGGTGGTCCATCTGGTCTAATCCTCGTCGGTCAATCTGCATGCGATCCAGGGCCTCTAGACTCGTAGCCAAGTCGATTGTCCCGTCGCCCATTACCTCTGCGTAATCACGGATTCGTTTGAGTAGCCTGTTGGCTACTCGGGGAGTGCCTCGGCACCGACTCCCGATCTCGGGCACCGCAGTCTCTCCCACGGTCACTCCAAGAATCTTCGCCGACCGCGTGACTATTGATTCGCTAGCCTCTTGCGAATAGAAATCGAGACGGTATACTGCGCCAAAACGGTCTCGCAAAGGGGCGCTCATCATTGCATACCTGGTGGTGGCACCAACAAGCGTGAAAGGGGGGATTTTGAGACGTATGCTCCGCGCTGTTGGTCCCTTTCCAATAACAATGTCAAGGGCAAAGTCCTCGAGAGCTGGGTAGAGGATCTCCTCCACTCCGCGGCTTAAACGGTGGATCTCGTCGATGAAGAGCACATCGTCTTGTTTGAGATTCGTAAGGATCGCTGCCATGTCTCCGGGACGTTCGACTGCTGGCCCAGATGTGACTCGTATGTTGACTCCCAAATCTGAGGCGATAATGTTTGCCAGCGTGGTCTTTCCTAAGCCTGGGGGGCCGTAAAGCAGGACGTGGTCCAGGGGCTCTTTGCGTTTCTTTGCAGCGAGCATGCTGATGCGGAGGTTGTCCTTAACCTGTTCTTGCCCAACGTAATCGCTCAGTGTGCGTGGACGCAGACTGGTCTCGGCGTTTGAATCTTCTGGATGGGGTTTGGGGGAAACAATGCGCTCTTTCATAGCTGAGTTGTTCGCATGCTATGAGAGCATTTCTGGAAGTGTCAAGAACTGCATGACGCCACGTTAATGTAACGTTAAGGGACGTTAACGTTACATTAACGCGGACTTAGCGGCTTCTTAACTTGCACAGGCAATCATGTTGTCGGACGATCAACTAGTTTGTGAACTTCGACAGAAAACACAAAAGGCGGTGCAGAATGAAAGTGCGAAGCTTCCGAGCTTCGACGCTGTTGAGCAGCAACTCAATCATCTTCGTCACATTTTTAGTGGTGGTTGCGCTTGTGATGACTGCCTGCGGCGGATCAGATCCAGCGCCTAAGGTAACGCAGTCGGGTTCTGATGGCGCAGGCGATCTTACCAATCTGTCCGGGGATGTTGAGATTGATGGATCAAGTACAGTCTTCCCGATCTCGGAGGCGGTTGCCGAGGAGTTTCGGAGGGTTGCACCCAGAGTCCGAGCCCAGGTTGGCATCTCAGGTACTGGTGGCGGATTCAAGCGGTTTTGCGCAGGAGAGACGGACATTTCGGATGCCTCCCGTCCGATCAAGGACAAAGAACTAGAGGCTTGTGCAGACAAGGGAGTCGAGTTTGTCGAGATGCTAGTTGGTTGGGACGGCCTCTCTGTAGTGGTCAATCCCAAGAACGACTTCGTGACTGAACTCAGCATCCAAGATCTGGCTAAGATCTACCAGCCAGGATCGACAATTGACAACTGGAATGAGGTTCGATCCTCATTCCCTGATAGGAAGTTAGAGATCTTTGCTCCCGATGTGGATTCTGGCACCTTTGACTTCTTCACGGAAGTCGTGGTTGGAGAAGAGGGAGCCTCACGTCCCGACTACACTGCTTCGGCGGATGATAATGTGCTTGTCCAAGGCATCTCAGGCGAGATGGGCTCAACTGGTTACTTTGGTTACGCCTACTATGCAGAAAATCAGGACAAGCTGAAGGTGGTTGCCGTCAATGGGGTTAAGCCGAATAACGATACAATTCTTTCCGGCGATTACCCGCTGACTAGGCCGCTCTTCATTTACGTAAACGTTTCCTCGTTGGTCGAAAAGCCGCAGGTAGCTGAATTCGTAAGGTTCTACATAGAAAACGCTCCCGAGCTTGTTGCTGATGTCGATTATGTTCCTGTTTCGACGGCGCAGTACGACGTTGCGCGACTCGATATCGCTCGTATTACTGGCACTGGCAGCTAGCTCTTAACCAATTGCTCCTAGTGCTGATCGGGTGCTGTATCAAGGCCCCATCCAGACTTGTGGATGGGGCCTTTCCCTTCCATTTCAAAAGGCACATTTACGAGATTCGATGCATGCGTTAACGGCTGTTTAAGGAAACGTTAACTTGGGGTTAACAAGTTACTTCTAGGGTATGTCTTGGCGCCCGTGTGGATCTGGGGAACAGCGCACGCAGACTTGGGGTTGGTTCTTATAACGACAACTACTTCTACAGGTCGAGTGTTAGGGTCCGAAGACCCTGGGGACTGGAAACGCTCAAAACGGTCTTGGGAAGAGATCGTCATCCCGAGGGTCCTCCTCGGGATGGGGTTGATATCGGTTCTTACCACTATCGGTATTGTGGTCTCCCTTCTCACTGAAGCTATCAGTTTCTTTCGCGAAGTGTCCTTGGGGGATTTCCTATTCGACGCCAATTGGACTCCGAGGTTTATACCGCAGGCATTTGGCATTTGGCCGCTCGTCACTGGAACTCTTATGGTGTCGGCTATCGCGGCTGCTTTCGCTTTACCTGTGGGTCTACTGACAGCCATCTTCTTGGCGGAATATGCACCCGACCGGGTACGTCGGACGATCAAACCGATTTTGGAAGTGCTTGCCGGGATTCCGACAGTAGTTTATGGCTTCTTTGCGCTCACTTTTGTAACGCCAGAGATTGTTCGGTTCATCTTTCCAGAAGCCAACATATTCAACGCTCTTTCAGCAGGCGTTGTGGTGGGAGTGATGATCATTCCGATGGTGGCTTCAATTAGCGAGGATGCCATGGTGTCCGTGCCCCAATCTTTGAGGAACGGAGCCTATGCCCTCGGGGCAACCAAGTTTGAAACTGCTGTTCGGGTTGTGGTACCCGCGGCGCTATCTGGAATAATCGCGGCTTTTATTCTGGCCATATCGAGGGCCGTTGGCGAAACGATGATCGTAACCCTTGCGGCTGGTGCCACGCCGAACATTAATGCCACGCCTCTCGATAGTGTTCAAACGATGACAGCCTACATGGTTCAAACAAGCATGGGCGAGGCGCCGCACGGCACGATCGAATTCAAGACATTGTTTGCTGTTGGGCTTGTTCTTTTCGTGATCACTTTGGGAATGAACATATTGGGGCACTTTGTCGTTAAGCGCTTTAGGGAACAGTATTAGATGTCGGCTAACACTCTGGGGCACAGCGTGAATATGGGGGCCAATCTAGGCTCGCGTAAACTGAAGGGCCGACTCTTTCTTACCACCGCAGTCCTTGCGACAGGTATTGGCATTGTTGTGCTTGCCACGCTTCTCATCGATGTCGCGGGGGATGGCGTCCCACGTCTAAGCTGGGACTTTATTACGAGTTATCCGTCACGTTTCGCTGAGCGCGCCGGAATCCTCTCAGCGCTCATGGGAACGATCTGGGTCATGGCGCTGACTGCGCTCTTTTCTTTTCCCTTGGGTGTGGGTACAGCTCTTTATCTTGAGCAGTACGCACCCAAGAGCCGGATAACCGAAATTGTTCAGATGAACCTTGCCAACCTTGCGGGGGTTCCCTCGATTGTCTACGGAATCCTTGGGCTAACTGTTTTTGTCAGATGGTTTGCTTTGGATCGGAGCGTATTAGCTGGGGCACTCACTATGACTTTGCTCATCCTTCCCATTACCATCATTGCCTCCCGGGAGGCAATTAGGGGTGTGCCTCAATCCCTGGTCACCGCCGCGTATGGACTGGGCGCCACAAAATGGCAAGTGATACAGACAACCATTCTCCCCTATGCGTTCCCGGGCATTCTTACCGGGACAATTCTGTCAATGTCACGTGCCATTGGCGAAACGGCGCCGTTGATCATCATGGGCGCTCTTACCTTCATTGCGTTTGTGCCCGGGAGCGATGGGTTTTGGAATGGTCCGCTCGACCCGTTTACGGTGCTGCCGATACAGATCTTCAACTGGGCTTCCCGCCCGCAGGAAGCATTTCTTGAGACAGCTGCTGCTGGGATTGTGGTTCTCCTGGTTGCTTTGCTAGTCATGAACTCGCTGGCGATATTCCTTAGGAATAAGTACCAGAAGCGAATCCAAGAGAGTTAGGGTCCTTGATTGGGATTGTCAGAATCATTGAAGTCGAGTATAGCCACCAATAGAGGGTAGAATGACGACGCACGGGCAGAAGGTTCGTGAACTTGCCACAATGTCATCGAAAGGATCCGTCCCCATCACTCTTCCCTTGGATGTCAGCGAAAAGAGTCTAGATAAGTCGTCTGAGCCCCAACGTGTCGCGTTGGAAACGAATTCGCTTCGGATGTACTACGGTGAATATTTGGCGCTAGAAGATATCACCATGCAGCTCGCGGCGAAGAAGATCATTGCGATCATAGGCCCCTCCGGCTGCGGCAAGAGCACTCTCCTTCGTGTTTTCAATCGTATGAATGAGCTGATTCCCGGTGCTCGTATCGAAGGGGAGGTGCTCTTTAACGGCCAGGATCTTTACGCTCCTGAGGTGGATGCGACAGAGGTTCGTTTTCGTATAGGCATGGTTTTCCAAAAGCCCAATCCGTTCCCTAAGTCCATCTATGAGAATGTGGCATTCGGGCCGAGGATCAATGGCTATAGAGGGGACATGGACGAGCTTGTTGAACGGTCCCTCATTGGCGCTGGCTTATGGGACGAAGTGAAGGATAGGTTACGGACCAATGCCCAGGAGCTCTCAGGTGGCCAGCAGCAACGCCTCTGCATAGCGAGAGCCATCGCTGTTGAACCGGAGGTAATCTTGATGGATGAACCTTGCTCGGCCCTCGATCCCGCCGCCACGCTCAAGATTGAAGATCTGATGCAAGAGATCGTATCCGATTACACGATTCTTATCGTGACCCACAACATGCAGCAAGCTGCCCGCGTTTCGGACTATTCTGCATTCATGTCCACCGATGGGGGCGGACAACCGGGTAAGCTTATAGAGTATGGTCTCAAAGACGAAATCTTCACCAACCCAAAAGATCAGCGCACCCAAGACTACATCACCGGACGATTCGGATGACGAGCGATCAGCACAAGACACGATCGGGCTTTGAACAGGACCTTAAGGACCTGCAGGATAATGTGCTGTCCTTGGGCAGCATGGTGGAAAAGGCGACGGTAAGGGCCATAGACGCTTTAAAGCGTCAGGATGTGGTCCTTGCGCAGGAGGTGGTGCAAGACGATTCGCTTGTGAACGATCAGCGTTTTGCCATCGAGGAGAAATGCCTGCATCTCCTTGCGACACAACAGCCGATGGCGATCGACTTACGTATGATCGTGGCGGTTCTTCAGATGGCCGTTGATCTCGAGCGAATGGGTGACCATGCCGAGGGTATTGCGCGTATCAGTCTGCTAATAGGCGAAGATCCATTGATCAAGCCTCTTGTGGATATTCCCCGGATGTCGAAGTTGGCGCTCGACATGCTTCGTACCGCACTCGACGCTTTCCTGGAGCGCGACATCGAGAAGGCCAAACAGGTTTGCCGGGACGATGACGATGTGGATGCCCTTCACGATCAAGTCTACAACGAGTTGATCACCTACATGCTCCGTGACCCTAGCAACATCACACAGGCCACATATCTCACATGGGTGACACACAACCTCGAGCGAATTGCCGATCGCTGCACCAACATTTGCGAACAAGTCGTCTTCGTCGCGACCGGGAAGCGAGAAGAGCTAGGCGCGAGCTCTTACTAGAACCGCTTGGACTCCTGCATGTTGTGAAGTCTGATCTGTAAAGAGGTCTGTCATCGGCGGCAGGCACATCTATCGGCATTTGCAATCGATGACTTAGGTCCGTCGCGTTTAGGTGCTGTTTGAGCTGAAGCTACTAACTTTGAGCCCAATTCGTCATGTCGACAGGCAGGCACGTAACGGTGCGAGCGATGCCTGGGGTGGCGTGGATTGAGCTGGTGACGAGTTGGACATCTGGGTAGTTCCCTGCCGCTATGACCGCGATGATGTCGTAAGGGCCAGTGATGAGGTGGACCTCGGCGACAGCGTCTATCTTTTTGAGCGCTTTCGCAACTGCGCTTGATTTTCCCACTAAAGCTTCAATCAGTACATAAGAACGCATCAATCACCGCCGATCCCAACGGAGAGGCGTCATTGTAGCGACGATTCCGAGAGCTTGCCAAGGCATGGGGTTGGTGTGCAAGTTCACAGGGATCGAGCCGGCGGGGACGTGAGCCTGCGGACGCGGGTTCTAGAGGGCGAATGTATCCGCTCTGTGAGCTCACGTACGACGAGAATCGTTGACATGGCAGAGTGCCCCTCCTAAACTCGCCCCGTCCCAAATGAGTTCCCTAAGTCCTAGCCGAATGTCTGCGGCCGGAGGCGCCATGGCCAACGAAAAGATCTACCTACACGAGTGTATCGATATCATTCTGCAAAATCGGTCCAAGTACCTCCATCACATGACGGCGAACTGGGGTCCCGTTGGCAGGGTTGAACGAAAGATGCTTTGCTTCGGGGTATGGGCGACGGTTGGTGCAACCGAACGCTGGCCCGCTGCCACCAATATGTGGGAGTACAACGGCTGGGATGGTATCGCTTTCAGCTTGAATGTGGAGTTCAGTGCACCCAGCCACCAGGACAAATCTCTCACGAGCTGGTGGGCCGACGCGACGAAATACCGAAGCGGTGGTAACGCCCGTCTCCTCATACCAGCGTCGTACTGTCCGCCTATAGCAGAGAACAAAAC
>CAZUGG010000161.1:0-6312 GCA_964619905.1 uncultured Dehalococcoidia bacterium | reverse complement strand
TCTACCATTTTGGTATGGCAGGGCCTATTACGTGACAGTGGCTTCGCTCGAGTGACGGTAACTGAGGGCCCGGCGCCAAGTTTCGAACCCGAAGAGCACTACTGCGAAGCCCAGGAGTAGATCGCCATACTCTGAACCCGCAGTGCGGTAGGGCAAGTTACGTAGGATAGGATCCAGCGCGTCCAACGTCCAAATCAGATAGAGGCTTAATAAGGGCGTTGTGATAGTCCCCGGCAATATGAAGTCCGCGGTGGTCAGTCGTCTTTGCCGGTGCAGTACGAAACGCAGGAAGGTGCCGAAGATCGCTGCAATCGAGATCCAAGAGAGAGCTGTGTAGATAACGGTTTCGAGCGTCTTTATGTTGTGGAAGGAGGTCTCGTTTTGAATGTTGATCTCGGATATAGCGTCGGGTGTTCCCCAACCAAAGATCCGTTGGCCCCACGAGATTTCTTCTAGCGCGCCGACGGTGAAGACGATGGCAAGTAGCAGGTGGAAGAAACCCAGGTAGGAGTGGTCCAATTTGAACAGGATTCGTGCAGAGAGTACGGCGAAGGTTCCCCCGCCAAAGAGCACTGCTGCTGTTCCGTACTCGACTAGTCCATCCTCCTTCGTGAACCAGCCAACGTCGTTCCAGAATTCCATAGCCCAATAAAGGATAACGAGGGCACTGGTGAGCGTAGCAATCCCGACGTAGAATCGCCGATTAAATTGGTCGGCGGCTAGGCCGGTCGGTTTAAAGATCCGATCCGTACAAGATAGGAGTCCTGCAAGGACGGCGCCTCGACGATCGGCACGCTCTTCTCCGACAATTGGTTGCGAACCTAGTGGCGAAGCCATATGGAAGGATGGTAGAAGGGTCAAAAGGAAGGGTCAAGGATTCCTTGAGCCGTGATGTTCCGTGCCTTATGCTACCGGTATCATGGCCGCCACCTTCGAAGCCCTTAGAGATCAGAGTGTTGAGCAACTGCTCGCGCTCCCATCATTTGTCGCAAGCTTGACTGACGAGGATTGGCATACATCGAGCGCTTGCGCGGGCTGGGAAGTCGGGGATGTGGTGGCGCATTTAGCGGCAGGGATTGGTATGTGGGCGGGCCTAATACCGGCTTTAACAACTGGCGCCGCATATGATGGCAAGAGTTGGAGCCTTCCTAATCCGTCTCGACATGATCAGGTACGGATGGAGTCGGTGGCGCATCGTACACAGTCGGGGGATATGGGGCTCAAGCAAGAATTGGTAGATAACACCAAGATGCTTGTTGAGGTGCTAGGTTCGTTGAAGGCGGCTGACGCGGAAAAGACATCACCTGCGGCCTGGGGTGGCCTAGGGAGTGTTAAACACACTCTGGGCACCATTGTGGGTGAGGTTGTCTTCCACCGATGGGACATGGAGTCACGGGTTCGTCCTGAGGTTCATTTACCAGTCGATGCGCTGCCGCTTCTCCTGGGTTATGTAGCCGGGTGGCGGGGATTCGGTTTTCAAAAGCACGACCTTCCGTCACCTATTCACTATCGGTGGAGACTCGATGAACTATCAACGACCTGGGACGTGCGTGTGAATGGAAACTCGTTCGATCACTTGCGAGATTCGAAACAGGACCCAGATGTGGTATTCGAGACGGACACGGAGACTTATATCCTGGTCGGTGTGGGCAGGGTGGATCTTGAGGATTCCGTCGAGTTAGGTCTCGTGAAAGCGACAGGATCTGCCGAGGCAATCTCGGCGTACACGAGTTTCTTCGAGAGTATGTGATGTCCGCGTCCCAGCAGATGTAGGACGTACCTTTGTCCCGTGAGAGAGCTGGGTGGAGGCTAAAGCACTATGGGCGTCCTTTGGTAGTTGAGACGTCCCAGGGTCCTGTTTAATCGCCAATTCGGCGGTGGCGAAGGAGATTCATCGCCGGAGATCCTCCTGGAATTGTCCGAATTAAGGTGTCGTTGGACGCTAGCGGTGTCAAGCAAAGATTAGTTCCAAAGTTCGTAGTGGATGCCAAAACGAGGTATGCCCAGGGCTAACAGTTCTGCTTCTACGAACTTGATGAAGGGCGTGGGGCCGCAAATGTAGACGGTAGATGTTGTGTCTAGAAGGACATTGGAAAGCATCTTGCGGTCTATGCGGCCGCGTGTCCCGCGCCAGTTCGGGTCCACTCCTGTAATCGTGTAATGGACCTCTACTCGTTCGGTTTGCTGTGCGATCTCATCGATGTCGCGGCGAAAGGCTAGGTCATTGTGAGTCTTCGCGCTGTAGAGGAGGGTTACGTTAGGTCCGTCCGGCGCCTCCGCGGCAACTCTAAGCATACTCATAAGGGGGGTGATGCCAATGCCCCCCCCGAGTAGCACGACGGACCTGCTCATGTTGGGTGTGTAATAGAAATCACCGTGGCCTCCATCGATAAAAAGTGGATCGCCGATCTCGGCTGCTCTATGGATATGATGCGTCACCGGATTGTCGCCGACGAGCTTAACTGCAATCTGGATATGGCTGTTTTCCCGTGGAGACGAGGTCATGGAATATCCAGCCACTGGTGAGTCCGGCTCCGGTCGGAGGTAACAATCGATCCACTGGCCAGGGAGGAAATCGAATGAGTGCTCGCCTAAATCGAGTGTGAGGAGCTTTACGTTCCGGGTCTCAGTGCATAGCGAGGCAATGGTGACGGGTTGCATATGCTTAGGGTAAGCGTGCTAGAGGAGTCCCCATCCGCCATCTACGGCAAGAACTTCCCCAGTCACGTATGCGGCGTCGTCGGAGGCCAGAAACGCGGCTACGCTGGCGGCATCCTCTGGCTCGCCTACCCTGCCCAGGGGCACATGAGCCACGTACCGGTCGTGGTTCTCTTTCTCGGACCACAACTTTCGGACTCGACCGGTACGTGTGAGCCCTAGGCACATCGCATTGGCGCGCACGCCCTGCGGCCCATATGTCGCTGCTAAAGATCGCGTTAGGCCAGTTATGCCAGCCTTTGCGGACGAGTACCATGCGACCGGCATGCCCATCTTGGTTCCGGCGATAGAGCAGACATTGATGATGGCGCCGTTGCCTTTCTCAACTAGATGTGGGATCGCTGTGTCGCTCATGCGAAACACTGAAGACAGCGACTGTTCTATCCCAAGGTTCCAGATTTCATGCTTGTCGCCTTGAGAACTCGATGGAAGACCGGCGTTGTTTACAAGAATGCTGAGACTCCCGAAGGCCGCGAGGGCTGCCGAGACCATTTGTTCACAGTCTGCAAGATCGGCGACGTTGCCGACTTGGAACTTTGCTTTGCCGCCAAGCTCCGCGATTTGTTCGACAACGGCGGTGGCACCTTCAGGGTCAATGTCCCCGATGAAGACGTTGGCTCCTTCTGAGGCAAAGCGCAGCGAGGTGGCACGACCGACACCGGCACCACCTCCAGTGACGAGTGCAACTCTCCCATCCAATCTTCTCAAAGTCGTTTGCCTCAACCTGACTCTACTAAATACCGAGTTCGGTTAGTACTTCCGCTGTATGCTCCCCCAGAAACGGGGCCCGGGTTCCTACTTTCCATTTCAGCTGATCGGAGACCCAAGGGGAACCCGCATCCCAGAAGCTTTTGCCTAGTTCCGGGTGTGCGACTTCAGCGAAATTGCCTCGATTGAAGAAGTGTTCGTCCTTGATGCTGTCGTGGGGTTCTCGGATAGGAGCCCAGATCACTCCATGCCGTTGTGCCGCATGCCAAACTGTGTCGGAGTCCTCGGTAGCGAGGAAGGTTTGAATCACCTGATCGATGTGAGATCGAGGTCCCGGTTGCTTGCGATAGTTGGGATCGGCGTAGGAAGGATTGGTGAGGTCCTCGGCCATTCCGTATTCTTCCAGCAGACTTACGATTCGCTCCCACTCAGCTTGGGATAGACCAAGCATGACGACCATATACTTACCATCGTTGGTGAACATCTCTGGGAACTGCGGGCGCCGTGGCTGCACATTGCCGCCGATGATGTACCAGGAAAGCCAGTTTTCAGTGCAACTGTTCGTAGCGGCGTGTAGAGCGAGATCAATGCGTTGCCCAAGGCCGCCGTGTTCACGCCAATAGAGAGCTGCTAGGACATCCATCGCACCTAGGCATCCTGTGATGTGGGTCGACTGGTGCATTTGAGGTGCGATTGGTGGGGTGTCGAACGTGCCGTCTTCTAATTGGGGGTAACCCGATGCCATCATCTGACCTCCGACCGCTAGAGCTACGAGGTCAGTTGCTATGAAGTTTGACCAAGGACCTTCGAGGCCAAAGTCTGAGATCGTGAGTACGATTAGGTTAGGGTATTTAGAGCGGACTTCGTCCCAAGAAGTGCCAGCGAGTGCCATGCCACCAGGCTTTACTGTTTCGATTAGAACGTCGGCAGAGCCGATGAGCTTATCGAAAGTTGCACCCCCCAAAGTGGAATCGAAGTCGACAGTGACGCTCCGTTTGTTCTGGTTGTAGTGCCACCAGAAGATGCTATTTTCTAAGGTTTGCTCGTCGTTATAAAAAGGGCCTAGGCGTCGGGTCTCCGCGCCGTCGGGAGGTTCAACCTTGATTACGTCAGCGCCCATGTTCCCCAGCAGTTTGCCGCAGAACTCACCCCGGCGGTCGGCGAGTTCGACTACTCGGATGCCTTCCAGCGAAAAGTCGAGATTGTTTGTCTTTGAGGGCATTAGATTACGTTCTCGTTCTGGAGTTGAATAATACGTTCTTCCGGGATGCCGATTAAATTGCTGTAAAACCACTCAGTATCTTCCGCGTAGCATTTAGCCCCATGGCCAGTCTTCCCGAGCGGCGAGGGTTGAGTCTGCGAGAATTTCCCCGGGTGGCCTTCGACGTCGTATGGTGGTACTTCGGAATGGGGCACGTTCACGAAATAACCCGCGTGCTTTAGCTGAGGGTCGGTCTCATAGCGATCTTTAGTGTCTTGGCAAACGCCTGCGGGTATCCCACGGGCCTGGAGTCGATCCATCAAGTCGTACCGATCGTGTTGCTTCGTCCACTCTTCGATACGAGCGTCGAGATCATCCTGGTTTTGGTAGCGACCTACTGTTGTGGCGAACTGTGGTCGCATCGCCCATTCCGGGTTTCCCATTTCCGCCACTAAACCGTCCCACTCAGCGTGGTCTCGGCAGACTATGGTGATCCATGCCTCGTTACCCTGACAACGATACGCGCCGTGGGGTGCGACTGTCTCGTAGGCAGATCGATTGCCCGAACGTTCGTAAGATCTTTTGTTTGCTGACCAGTTCATGATGGATGTGCCCGTCAGAAGGAAGGCCGGGCCGCTTTGCGATGAATCGACCCACACCCCTCTTTTGGTTCGATCGCGTTGCCGAAGTGCCATCATGGTTGCCATTGCTACAAAGTAGGGTCCGCACACATCCATGTATGAGAAACCATAACCAGCAGGATAGCGGTCAGGTAGGCCAGACATGGATGTGAGGCCGGATATGGCGCCTGCGGTTGGGCCATAAGACCGGTAGTCGCGGTAAGGGCCTTGGAACCCGAAGCCAGGGGCTTGGACGTAGACAATGTCTGGTTTCACCCGCTGCATTTCGTCGAAAGGGAAACCCCAATCGGCCAAAGTTGCTGCGGTGAAGTTGTCGACGACTGCATCTGAAATACGGAGTAAATCCCTGAACAGTTCTATACCTTTTGGGTCACGCATGTTGAGGCTAATACCCCATTTGCCGACGTGGTTATTGTTGAAGCTCGCACCTCGGTTCACGCTTGCGACGTCGAGTTGCGCATAGCCAGGGTCGGTACCAGGAGATTTGTCGTCTGGCATTTTGTGGTGTGGTCCGCTTGTGCGTAGGACATCCAACTTCCCTTTCCACTCGATGTGGACGACATCAGCGCCATAAAGGGTGAGGTGGCGAGTCCCCTTTGCCCCTGCGTTGAGCCATGTGAAATCGAGGACGCGTACGCCTTCAAGCGGCAAAGCCATTTGGAATCTCCTGGAGGTTGTGGCAGCGATTATTCTGGGCTGGCTGCGAACCTGTCAAGTTCAAGGTATGTCCGCCTCGTTGACACCTAGAGACCCCATATCTAGCATTGGCCCTGAGTTACTAGCAAGGAGAGGCTCATGCCCATCGCCAAGGACCAGATCGTTCGCATACTAGAAGAAGCAGGCGTTGAATATGTTTTTGGTCTACCGGGTGGTGGCACGATGGCGATCTTCGATGCACTCTATGGTTCGAAGGTAAAGCCGATTCTCGTTCGGCATGAAGCGACTGCCGCGGTGATGGCTGATGCTTACGGGAGGGTCACCGGGCGCCCAGCGCTCATCATGGGCCAGGCCCTCAACAAGGGATCCAAAGCTGACATTCCGAAC
>CAZUGG010000160.1:0-8823 GCA_964619905.1 uncultured Dehalococcoidia bacterium | reverse complement strand
TTTGTTTATTAACTAAGGCCGTAGAATTCTACATCTTTGTCGCAAATGATCGCGTTTTTCTCATCGGCAGGAACATTCACAAACATCTCCTCCATCAACTGCCGATCATTTGGCCAGTCACATCGATGGTGCGGATAGTCTGTAGACCACATCATATTTTTCACACCGATTGCGTGCCGGTTTCGTATCGCGAAGTGCTCCCGGATAAAGGTCACCATCCAATTGCGATGGAAGTATTCACTGGGCAGCATTTTCAAGGTGGTCTTCGTCCATTTCCGATTCCGAAAATAATGGTCGTCCATATGCTCGAGGAAGGCCGGAATCCATCCTGCGCCCACCTCAACGCCTGCCATCTTGAGGGCGGGGAAACGGTCAAACGTCTCTGACATTATGAGGTCGGCGATTGGCTGAGAGATTTGCGCGATTCCGCCGCCCATTTGAGCAAGGCCTGCTGGCCTGGCCGCATCCTTCGCCGTGGCCTTTCCACTCCCCTTCACTCGCGCACCGGTATGCAGTCCCGCGTGCAGATGAACGATGACCCCCTCCGCCTCCGCCTCTGCCCAAAAAGGGTCGTCGGCAACTGAAACCTGGTCATTACCCGAAGGCCAAGTCGAGCAGATAACACCCTTGTAGCCGTGCGCTTTGGCTTGTTTCATTGCCAAAATGTTGTTTTTCACCCCTAGATTCGGCATCTGCGCAATCCCTATGAGCCGACCATGGTCGGCAGAACAAAAGTCGTCATAGAGCCATGTGTTGTACGCCTCGATACCAGCCTGATGGAAGTCGTCGTCCTCATTGAACATGAAGTACCGAATAGTTCGCTGAGGCGGGAAAATAACCTCAGCGTCAACCCCATCCAAGTCCTGCTCATCCAGACGGTCCTTACCAGTAAAGCAACCCGGATTGATCTGGTCGTACTTCACTCCGACCCAACCGTTGTCGTCATAGCTCCTACCAGGCCACATGCTCACGTTTCGGATTCCCGCAGCAGGAGTTCCCGGCTCGTATTGCCAGCCATCCCCACCCTCAGAGTCCTTTACCAGTTTCGGGGCACGGTCATGAAACTTTTTTGGCAAGAATCGCTCCCATATATCGGGGGCCTCAATGACATGCCCATCAGCGCTGATCACATGATAGTTCCTAGCCATAAATCCTCCTCAATCGCACCCTCCGATCAGGTGCGGCCGAAGCACGGTTGTGCTCGCGTCCGAACAACGGTATGCAGCAGGAGCAACACTGTCAACGAGACCCGTGCCGACTCGAGGTTCAGCCTAGTCCTTAATACTGTCCATAATTGCTCTACCGAGGACAGCAATACCCTGCTCGATGTCGTGTTCCGAGACGTGACTGTAAGAAAGACGCATGAACTGCTTACCGTATCCGTCTCCGAAGAATACTTCTCCGGGGCGACAGAGCACTCCTTCCGCGAGAGCCTTTTCTCTGACCTTTGCCCCATCAACTCGATCATCAATCTCGAGCCAAAGATAGAATGCGCCCTCGGGCACACGGTATTTGACCCAGGGACCACAATACTCACCTAAAGCCGCAATGGCCTTGTCCCGTTTTCGCCGATAGAGTTCATTCACTCGCCGAATGTGATCATCGAGCTTGCCTTCCGCAATGAACTGGGACATAACTCGCGAGATCCACAGACTGACACCAAGGTCCTGGCGTGTGGATGCCGCCCCGGCGACGGCATCAGGGTGACCAGCTAGCCACCCCAGTCGCAGGCCGGGCGATACGGTCTTGCTAAAGCTGTCAGCCTGAAGCACACGCCCACTATCGTCTAGTGAAAGTAGCGTCGGCAGCCTGTCACCCTCGAAACGCAGGTCGCCGTAGACATTGTCCTCGATTACCACGAGATCCCATTTTTTCGCCAATCTAACGAGTTTCTTGCGGCGCTCCAATGACATTACGGTGCCAGTGGGCAATTGGAACGTTGTAATCGTGTAAACCAGCTTAGGCCGAACTCCATTTGCCTTGAAGCCTTCGAGCCTTTCCTCTATCGCTTCGACAACCATCCCGTCGTCGTCGACAGGCACGGCGGCGACCTCGCCCCCGGCAGCACTTATGTAGCGAATAGCGAAGGGGAAAGAGGGAGACTCTACGACTACCCCATCGCCGGGCCCAACGAAAGCCTTAATCGCCATGGCGATGGCCTGAACCGACCCAGAAGTGATAATTACTCCAGCACGCCCAAGGTCACGATCATCGCGGGCTGTGATTCTGGCCGCTATCTGATCTCGAAGCTCAGGGTAGCCGTAGACTAGTTCATCGTAATCCGTGGTGCCGTATTCGAAAGCATCCGATCCATCACGGTTGATCACCTCGCTACCGATTCGACTGAGGTCATCCACAGGGAAAGTCTCTTCTCCGGCGAGCCCCATGTCGAAGTTGTAGTCGATAGGAACATCAGGGTGTCGCATAGGTTTTCCGCCCGGCGTAGGCGGCCCATCTTTCGCGAGATCCGAGTAGAGGCTTTTGATATTTACTGTCATCAGCGCACCTCCGAGGCGGCCTTGGCCACAGCACGACCAAAGGCAGTGATCCCCTCATTGATCACATCCTCGGGTGCCTGGCTATAGGAAAGCCGGAAGAACTGCCGCTCAGTATTCCAACCAAAGAAGGCTTCTCCCGGCCGCGCGAAGACCCCTTCTTTCTGCGCGAGCTCGTGGACACGGCCTGTCTTGATGTCCGAATCCAACTCGCACCAGAGATAAAAGGCTCCTTCAGGAATGCCAAAGGGAAGGGTCACGTGGCTACAGTTCTCTTTCAAAGCCCTGACCGCCACATCTCGTTTAGAACGATAGACATCGTTGACCCTCCTTATATGGGGGTCCAGCAGATCCTCTGCAACGAAGCGCTCCATGATTCTGGAAATCCATTGAGATACCCCAAGGTCTTGTCGAGCGGCAAGCCCAGCACTCACAGCGTCCGCCTTCCCGCTGCGCCAGCCCAAACGTAGCCCGGGCATAATCGTCTTACTGAAGCTATCGGCCTGAACCACTAGGTCGCCACCGCTGACCTCTAAAAGAGTCGGCAAACATTCACCTTCGAAACGAAGGTCTCCGTAAACGTGGTCCTCAAGGATCACGAAGCCACGCTGGTGAGCAAGGCGTACGAGTTTCCGGCGGCGGTCGAGGGTCATACATGTCCCCGTCGGCTTCTGGAAGGTCGAAACGGTATTCACCATCTTTGTCCGAGTACCAGCCTTGTCCAACTCATCCAGCTTCTCCTCCAATGCGTCAACATCCATTCCGTCATGGTCGACCGGTACCGCATGCACATCAGCGCCAAGCGCCTGCATATATCGAATGGCATAAGGAAAAGAGGGAGCTTCGATTATCACCGCCTCTCCTGGGTTAACAAAGCCGTTGATCGCCAGCGCTATTGCCTGGACAGATCCGGAGGTCAGCAGAACCCCCTCCTCTGTTAAGTTAACGCCGTCACGTTGCTTAATGCGATCCGCTATACGGGAACGAAGTGGGCCGTAGCCGTAAAGCATCTCGTCATAGCCGCCCGCCATGTCACCATATTGGAAAAGCCCTCCTCCATCTCGAGACACTACCTCCTCATGTATGCGCTTAATATCCTCTAGGGGAAATGTCTCTTGGGCGGCCAAGCCTTGGTCGAAGTTATAGATGACAGGCGTATCAGGTAACGAGAAGAAAACCGGCTTCCCCAGCCGGGCAGCTTTGGTGTAGAGCGACTGTAGATCGGTCGCCATCAGCTACCCGCCCCTATGACCGCGGTCGCGTCGATTTCCATCATGAAATCAGGATGGAGTAAGCCAGCCACAATGATCCCCGTGCTGGCTGGAGGCTGCTCAGGAAATAATTCCTCCTTAAGATCTCGATAGGCAGGGAAGTAAGCTGCATCACAGAAATAGGCTGTAACTTTGACCACGTCTGCGAGGCTGGAGCCTGCCATTTTCAATATGGATTCAATATTGCGGAAGCACTGCTCAGCCTGGACCACAGCATCGCCTTTGCCGACAATGTTCCCCTGGGGATCAAAGGCCACCTGACCAGAGATGAAAATAGTATCGCCGACCCTTATTGCCTGAGAAATTGAGGACGGGGTAACTCCCGGGGTCGGATCGATGACCTGTTTTGGCATAGCAAACAGCCTCCGTATCTCATCACGTCGCATTGGAAAACGGGCGCATTGTACACGCGTTATTACAACGCCCGTTTTCATTACTCCGTAGCCTACTATTGACACGGCCACAAGCGCTCCTAGAATGTGGGCCGCGTGGTCCCGAAATCATCGGGGCTCTTCGTCGGAGGACGCCTATGAAGTTCGCCTTGGCCCTCTTCGGTCTGCGGCACCAACTTTATCCCGTTCTAGCTCGCAAAGCAGACGAGCTTGGCTATGAATCGCTTTGGGTGTCAGACCACCTCATGCCGTTGACCAACATCTCTGCGAACTACCCCTATTCCCCTGAGAAGCTGCCTCCTTTCACCCCAGACTGGAACTGGTATGACCCCTGGACACTCCTGAGCTCTCTCGCAGCCGTCACAAAACGTATTCGTTTCGGGACTAACGTCTACATTCTCCCGTTGCGCCATCCATTCGTTACTGCCAGGGCAGTGACCACTTTGGACGTGATATCAAATGGCCGGGCGATGCTAGGCGCTGGAGTGGGCTGGTGGCCTGAGGAGTTCGCAGCGGCAGGCCAAGAATTCGAGAATCGGGGACCACGGACGACTGAGATAACTGAAATACTTCGACGGCTTTGGACTGAGGAGGCAGTAGAACACCATGGCAAATTCTACGACTTCCCGGAGGTACGTCTTGAACCGAAGCCGGTGCAACAACCGATACCCATCATATTCGGAGGTAACAGCGGCGCCGCGCTTCGCCGCGCTGCCCGAGAAGGCGACGGCTGGATGCCGGCTTACCTCCCGTACGAGGAACTCGTAGCAAGTATTAATAAAGTCAACGCATTCCGGAAAGAATACGGCCGAATCAATCACCCGTTCGAGATCACAGCAGCACTCCCATTTCCTCCCACTATCGACTCTATCCGTAAGGCTGAAGAGGACGGGATACACCGCCTCCTCGTTGGTCCCTACGGATACGCCGACGCCAATACAACAGCTGAGATAATCAAGTCTGGCCTCGAGAACTTTACCAACGAGATTATGGTGAAGTTGTAGCTCTAACCATTAAGGAGAATGCGCGATGGAATTCGGAATTTTCGTACAAGGACATTCACCGGGACAAGAGAAGGCCCATAGTGCAGCATATGCCGACGATTGGGTACAACGAGAGCTAGAACTTATTCGAACCGCCGACAAGCACAACTTCAAGTACACATGGGTCACGGAACATCATTTCCTCGAGGAATATTCGCATCTTTCCGACAGCGCGACATTTATCGCCTACGCGCTAGCACAGACTGAGCAAATCCACATCGGTTCGGGCATTTTCAACATGAACCCTGTTGTCAATCACCCCATGCGCCTAGCAGAACGCGTAGCGATGCTTGATCTCTTGAGTCATGGGCGATTCGAATTCGGCACCGGAAGAGGGGCTGGAAGCCACGAGATTGGAGGGTTTGGCCTCAATCCAGACGAGACACGTGCAAACTGGGAGGAGTCCTTACGAGAAATCCCAAAGATGTGGCGCCAGAAAGGCTACTCCCACCCTGAAGGCAAAGCATTCCAAGTGCCCGCAACCGGCACCCAGATGATGCCGGACCGTGACGGCGCATTTAACGTTCTGCCCAAGCCTTTCGCTCACACCCATCCCGCCCTATGGGTGGCGGCTGGCAACCCTGGCACCTACGAACGCGCTGCCAAAAACGGGATCGGACTTCTGGGCTTCAACGTGGGGTCCGTGTGGGATATGGCTCCGAGGATTGAAACGTACAAAAAACACATCGCCGATGCTGAACCGATCGGAGATTACGTAAACAACAACGTGATGGTGACCGTCGGTATGGTCGTAGCCAAAGACCCTAAACGGGCCCGGGAGTTGGCCTGCCTACCGGGAGCATCCTATCTCGTCTCACTGGTATTTCGTTACCACGACTCATTCCCCAAAGTCGAGGGCATGCCCCAGTGGCCAGATCTCTTCCCTGATCCACAAATCGGTGACATCGACGATCGAATCAAAGGCGGCTTCACACTCTGCGGCGAACCTGGCGAGGTGATCAAGCAGATCGCCCCTTACCAGGAAATCGGGGTTGATCAGCTCGTGTTCGGGGTCCCAAATAACCTACCCCACGAAGCGGTACTAGAAGCCATTGAGCTCTTCGGCGACCACGTGATTCCCGAATTCGACAAAGACCCCAAGCACAGCACTACTCGGCAGCGCGAGGCAGCTGGAGGCACATTAATTCCCACAACCTGACTCCTAATTGGCCTTAGCACAACGTCAGCTTTACAGGGCTCGAAACAAACCGCCGCACCAGGACATTTTTGTTGACATGCCAACAGGTCTGGGCTAGAGTCGCCGCTACCTGGAGTTTAGATGCCACGAGGCCAATATGGCGGATCATCCTGACCAAGTCCGCCGACTCGAAGGAGATACCTATCGTGAAATTAAACCGTTCGTTAACTTTCATAACGATGTTCATGATCCTCGCGCTCGTCGTAGCTGCTTGCGGCGGCGACGACGACAATCAGGCTGGTTCCGGCAGCGGGGACCAGTCGTCAGCAGCAACCCCCAAGGCTGAGCCAACGGAGGCACCGAAGGTCGAGCCTCGTTACGGAGGCACGGTAGTACTCGGAAGCCAGACAACGAACGCGGCATCTGGCCTGATAACACCCTACTCTGTTCGGCCTGCCGCCCGACAATCCTCACTAACCATTTCCAATAACGTCTATAGCAACCTCATGATCCTTGACCCCTTCCAAGACCACAAGGCGTTCGAGGGTCATCTAGCCACGGAATGGAGCGTGTCGAACGACGGCTTGACGACCACCGTGCGACTCCGAGAAGGAGTGGAATTTCATGACGGTGTTGAGTTCACCGCCAAGGATGTTGTACACACCGTCAATCTGATGGCGGCACCACCCGACGGTTGGCGTTCAGACCTAGCCGGTCTGCTCCGCTCCCGTGTGAGCGAGACAACGGCCGTCGACGACCATACCGTCACATTCAGTCATCCTCAGGTAAGTGCCTTCTTTCCACTACTACTGACCGACTACCGGTTCCAGATTATGCCGTCCCACATCACCGACTTAGAAGCACTTGCTGTGAACCCAGTCGGTACTGGGGCGTGGAAGCACGACAACACGACCCAGGACGTAGAGACCGTCCTGGCCAAGAACTCGAACTACTTTAGGACGGATCCAGAAGGAAGAGCACTGCCTTTCCTCGACGGGCTTAGCTGGACCCAATTCACCGGTACCGAGCTCTGGCTCGCAGCACTCAAGACCGGACAAACCCAAATGGTCGACCATTTCCACGGACCTCAGTTAGGACCGGCGGAAGTAAGAGCCGACCTTGCAGCAGCAGTCCCAGGGATCGTTTTTGACCAGTACATTCAGACCCAGTACGGGTTCATCTTCGGCAACGTAGAACCATTTGACGACCCACGAGTGAGGGAAGCCATCTTCCTCTGGCTCGACCGCAAAGAGATCTTTGAGCTCGACACCGCAGTCGGCTCCGTTTACGGATCCGGTGTGATTCCCGCAGATCTCGGCGGCAAATGGGCTTTGCCCGAAGAAGAAATCTACGCCTGGCCCGGTCTACGCTACGTTGACGCGGCAGGCAACGTAGTACTCTCCTCGGCGGACTGGGAGGCGAAACGAAACGAATTGGCCAAGCATCCCGACGATCTAGCCAGAGCGAAAGAGCTCCTCGGTGAAGCCGGTATAGCTCCTGGCAGTTTCAAGACCACACTCCTGGTGCAAGGCGGCGGCGTACAGGACCGCGTCGGTCCAGTTGTCGTTCAACAGCTGAGCAGCCTATTCGAATCCGAATGGGAGCTGAAGATTTCAACGGACGCTTCGGCCTACTGGGTAACTGGCATCTTCGCGGGAGATTGGCAAAACATCGCTTGGGGCAATCACGGCGCAGCAGGCATCGACGATCCTCAACGCTTAACCGAGGATGGCGGCTGGGTGAGCACTAGTTTCTGGTACCAGGGTGGGTTCGACCCGAACCCAGCCATCGATGCACTCTACGCGGAGCAGGACACTCTCCTCGTCGGCGCAGCGCGGCTTCAGACGATTCAGGAGTTGCAACGCGAGGTACTGAAGCACCACGTGAGGATCATCGGACATCTGCCCAAGAGCCCGGGCGCCCATCACCCAGAGATCATGGATCGGCCTGGGGGCGGCGATACACCGGGAACCACAAACGGGACAAACAACTGGATGTACGACCGGATGTGGATCAACAAGTAAGCAAAGTCAGCAATAAACGTAAAAGAGAGGGCCCGCGATATCGCGGGCCCTCTCTTTTACGTTCAGTCTCCTTATTTAATCTAACGCCTGAGCCTCGGGTCTAATGTGTCCCGCAAGGCATCACCGAGAAAGTTGAATCCGAACACAGTCAAGGTCAGCGCCAGGCCTGGGAAAATCGCATTCCACGGCGTTCGATTAAAGACAGTAACCGTGGAATTCTCATCTACCATCGCCCCCCAAGAAGGCTTGGGCGCCGGGACCCCAAGACCAAGGAAGCTCAACGACGCCTCGATGATGATAGCGAGTCCCAGAAAAGAAGTTACGACGATAATCACAGGGGCGAACGTCTGGGGCGCGATATGCCGGACCAGGATCCTGACATCGGATGCACCCACAGCTCGAATTGCCTGAACGAATTCCATCTCTCGTACGCTCAGCACCACAGAGCGTACAACACGCG
>CAZUGG010000159.1:0-12921 GCA_964619905.1 uncultured Dehalococcoidia bacterium | reverse complement strand
CGAATCTCCATGACCTTTGGCTTCGCTTGCAGCAGGCACTGGGTTGCGAGTACGTGTTCTACTTCAGAGGTGCCGATGCCAAAGGCTAGGGCTCCGAACGCACCGTGCGTCGAGGTGTGGCTGTCGCCGCAGACTATTGTCTTGCCTGGTTGAGTGTGTCCTTGTTCGGGACCGATAACATGCACGATCCCCTGGCCCTCACTGTGTATATCGTAGTAGGGCAGTTTGTGTTGGCGCGCGTTCCTATCGAGTGTTTCCATCTGTTCTGTTGCTAGGGGGTCTGTCGATGGTTTAGATCGCTCCCAAGTGGGCACGTTGTGGTCGACTGTAGCAATCGTCAACTGAGGTCTGCGAACCGTTCGGTTGGCGAGCCGCAAGCCATCAAATGCTTGAGCGGATGTGATCTCGTGCACAAGGTGCAAATCGATGTATATCAAGGCTGGTTTGCCATGCTCCTGGTGAACGACGTGCTTTCCCCAGATCTTTTCGAACATGGTTTTGGGAGGCATCGTGATCTCCTAGCCGATGTGGCTGATAGCGGCCGGTATCCTGTCACACAACCCGCCGCAAGCTAGCATCGGCTTGCGGCGCTGTTGGCACAATTGTTTATGGGTTAAGGGCCGACCTTCGCCGTCTCTGTAGGATGTTGGATCTCTAGGTTGGCGAGCAGTCGGTTGTAGGCGTTTACGTAGGCCTTTGCACTAGAGACGATGATATCGGTGGACGAGCCACGGCCTACATATGTCATGCCGTCACGTTCGATTCGTACCATCACTTCACCGAGGGCGTCAATTCCTTGGGTAACTGAGTTGACGGCATACTCCTCGAGCGCAACTTCTTCTCCGATAATCCTGTCCACTGCCTTGAAGCAAGCGTCCACAGGGCCTGTGCCGGTAGCCACCTCTTCAAGTACATCTCCGGTGGGTCCGATGATTCGAACCGTCGCTGTGGGAGTTTCGTCGCTTCCGCATGAGACTTGTACGTGATCCAGGCGATAGTCCTCGGCGATCGTTCGAAGCTCGTCTGCTACGAGAGACATTAGATCGTGGTCGTTGATTTCCTTCTTTTTCTCCGCGACTTTCTGGAAGCGCTCGAACGCATGTAGCAATTCCTTATCATCGAGGCGGAAGCCGAGCTCTTCTAGTCGCTGGCGGAAGGCATGTCGTCCACTCAGTTTGCCGAGGACTAGCGAGGTGCTTAGCCCGATCTCCTGAGGGTTCATGATCTCGTATGTCGAGCGGTCCTTCAGCAGACCGTCTTGGTGGATACCGGACGCGTGCCGGAACGCATTCTTGCCTACGATCGCCTTATTTGGCTGGACAGAGAAGCCAGTGTGGTCGCTTACAAGTCTGCTTGTTCGCACTATCTTTGTTGTGTCGATATTGGTCATAAGGTCATATGTGTCAGACCTAGTGCGGATAGCCATAACGACTTCTTCGAGCGATGCGTTGCCGGCTCGCTCGCCGATGCCGTTGATTGTGCATTCGATCTGGCGAGCTCCTGCCCGCACTGCGGCCAGGCTGTTTGCCACGGCGAGGCCGAGGTCGTTATGGCAGTGCACCGAGATCGTAGCCTTGTCGATGTTGCGGACGTTGTTCCTGATTCCGGTAATGAGTTGATAGAATTCCTCGGGAGTTGTATAGCCTACGGTATCAGGGATGTTTACAGTGGTTGCACCTGCGTCGATAGTGGCCTCTAGGAGCCTGTGCACATACTCTGAGTCACTACGAGTGGCATCCATCGGTGAGAACTCAACGTCGGCGCAATATTCTTTTGCGCGTGCTACGTTCTCACATGCCATTGACAGAACCTCTTCGCGATCCTTATGGAGCTGGTGGAGGATGTGAATCTCCGAGCTTGAGAGGAAGACGTGTATCCGTGGTTTAGCCGCATAGCGCACGCCTTCCCAAGCAGAATCTACGTCTTTTGGGTTGGCTCTTGCCAGGGCGCAGATTATTGGCTCACGAGCCTCATCTGCGATTTGCTGCACCGCTGCGAGTTCAGCTGGCGAGTTAACGGGGAAGCCGGCCTCGATTACATCGACGCCCAGGGCCTCGAGTTGACGCGCGACCTCGATTTTCTGGTCGGCTGTCATAGTCGCTCCGGCAGCCTGCTCGCCGTCGCGGAGCGTAGTGTCAAAGATTAAGACTCGGTTGGAGTCTCCTGCGTCACTCAGTTGGTTCTTGGCGTTCATGGTTGCCCCCTTGCAGACGCCAGGTAAGCTCAGACTTGCGTGTCGTTGGTGATGGGAACTAGTGCCCTCCCGCAGGGAGGCAGCAAGCCCGAACGCCTAGGCGACGCGAGTCTGCTCATGGCTATGTTCCTGCTGTCTTGGGCTTCTCCAACCACTTCATCATCGACCGAAGTTCCGCACCAACCTTTTCGACCTGATGATCGTGGTCGCGCTTGCGCATTGCACGGAAGTTGTCCCCGCCCTCACGTGATTCCGTGATCCATTCCCGTGCAAATGTGCCGTCTTGGATCTCCGCCAGGACCTTTCGCATTTCGTTGCGGACGTCGTCACTGATCACTCGGGGTCCGCGTGTGTAGTCGCCGAACTCTGCGGTGTCACTCACTGAATAGCGCATGTAGTTGAGGCCGCCTTGGTACATTAAGTCCACGATCAATTTCAGTTCGTGGAGCGTTTCGAAGTATGCGACTTCTGGCTGATAGCCGGCCTCAACAAGTGTCTCGAATCCGTTCTTAACCAGTGAGGAGACACCACCGCATAGCACAGTCTGCTCTCCGAAGAGATCCGTCTCCGTCTCCTCGAGGAAAGTGGTTTCTAACACGCCTGCTCGGGTCGCGCCTACACCCTTGCCGTATGCGAGGGCATGCTCCTTTGCGTGTCCTGAAGCGTCCTGTTCCACCGCGAGTAGTGCCGGGACCCCCGAACCTTCGGTAAAAACTTCTCGCATCCGGTGACCAGGAGCCTTCGGGGCGATCATACTTACGTCGACGAAGGCGGGAGGTACTATAGTTTTGAAGTGGATATTGAAGCCGTGAGCGAACATCAAGGTGTTGCCAGGCTCTAGGTGGGGTTTGATCTCTGTCTCGTATACGTCCGATTGGATTGTGTCATGGACGAGAATCATGATGATCTCCGCGGCTGAGGCCGCGTCGGCCACGGTCATGACGGTTAGCCCTTCGGCTTCGGCCTTCTCTTTACTCTTGCTTCCTTCATATAGCCCCACGATCACATCCAAGCCCGAGTCGTGAAGATTCAGCGCGTGGGCGTGTCCTTGGCTTCCGTATCCAATGACAGCGATCCTCTTGCCCTTGAGCAAGTTGAGATCCGCGTCATCGTCGTAGTAGATGTTTGCCATTGGTTAGTCCTCCCCCCAGCGGGTGTCTTTTTGTCGTCGTCGTAGTTGAATCCGCCGATAAGCCGCCCGCGGGCCCTATTTACTCTTCTGGCCGCTCGGCTTGAGTGGTGCCTTCCTACCGCGGGGTACTGCCACGCTGCCCGTGCGCATCACCTCGGAAACGGTAAAACCGTTCAGTAAAGTCAGGAAAGACTCGATCTTGTGTTCGTCCCCGGTCACTTCAACGATTACGGAATCTGCCGAAACGTCAACAATCTTGGCGCGATACAGCTCAACGATTTGTACAATCTCCGAGCGGGTTGTAGCTGAGCTGACCTTGAGCTTGATCAACGCGAGTTCCCGGGCGACGATGTCTTCCTTGCTGAGGTCGGTCACCTTCACGACCTCTATAACCTTGCGTAGTTGCTTGGTCACTTGCTCGACTATCTCGTCCTGGTCTGTATCGACTACGAAAGTCATTCGGGATTGGTTCGGTGTCTCGCTTCGCCCCACGGCCAAACTTGCAATATTGAAGCCGCGCCGACGAAACATGCTGGCGATACGGTTGAGAACCCCGGGCCTGTCGAGCACCTGGGCAGTAATGGTGTGCTTGTGGCCCCGGGCGCCGGTGTTGGTGATCCTGTTGATGCATCCTTCGAGTCGATCAGTCGCTTTTCGGGTGGTGCTTCCAACATTTCGTTGACTGATGTTCCCGCGGGGATCATCGGGTAAACGTTCTCCTCTGACTCCACTACGAAGTCGATTAGGACCGGACCTTGGATTGATTGCGCCTCTTCCAAGATCGGGCGCACCTCTTCCTTCTTTGTGACCTTGAAACCCGCCATGTTGTAAGCCCCGGCGAGCTTAACGAAGTCCGGGTTGAAGAACCTTGTCTCCACGTAGTCCTTCTCGTAGAAGAATTCCTGCCATTGGCGCACCATACCGTGGAATCCGTTGTTGAAGATCGCAAATTTCACGCCAATATTGTGCTCGACGATTGTCGCCAACTCTTGCAGTGTCATCTGGAAGCCGCCATCACCACAGATCGACCAGACGGTTTCTTTCGGCTTACCAACCTTGGCGCCTAAGGCAGCTGGGACCTCGAAGCCCATTGTTCCCAATCCGCCTGACGTGATGAAGGATCCTGGCTTGATGTAGTGGAAGTGGTGGGCTGCCCACATTTGGTGCTGGCCGACGCCGGTCACGATAATCGCGTCGCCCTTGGTGACCTCCCAAATCTCTCGGCAGATGTGCTGTGGTAGCAGGGCTTGCGACTCTTTGATCACGTGCGAAGGATGGTCATGCTTCAGTTCGTCGATCCTATTGATCCAGGCCACGCGGCTCTGCGGTTCCAACTGTCGATTTAACTGAGCCAGGACACGTTTTACGTCGCCTACGAGCGGCACCGTGGTGCGCACCGTCTTGTCAATCTCAGCTGGATCGATATCGATATGGATGATCTTGGCCTTGGGGGCGAAGTCCTCAACCCGGCCCACGACGCGGTCATCGAAGCGCATTCCAATGCCGATCAATAGGTCAGACTCGTCAATCGCCATATTGGCGTATGCCATTCCATGCATGCCTGGCATACCTACCGAGAGGAGGTGATTCTCAGGGAAACCGCTGATGCCAAGGAGTGTGGTGATCACCGGGATTTGAGCCGTTTCGGCGAACTCCTTCAGCTCGCCGTAAGCTCGCGAGATAATCACCCCGTGCCCGGCGATGATAACCGGCCTCTCGGCCTCCGCAATGAGCTTGGACGCCTTTTTGATCTGCGTGGACTGACTCGGCAGATGAGAATTATACCCAGGCAGCTCGACGGACTCTGGGTATTTGAAGTCCACCTCTTCCTGCTGGATGTCCTTAGGGATGTCGATTAAGACCGGGCCTGGTCTGCCGGTACGCGCTATATGAAAGGCTTCTTTGATTGTTGACGCCAGATCATTGGGGTCCAACACGAGATAGTTGTGTTTGGTGACGGGAAGAGTCACACCAGTCACGTCCGTCTCTTGGAATGCATCCTTGCCGATCGCCTTACGCGGCACCTGACCTGTGATGGCCACCATTGGCACTGAGTCCATCTGGGCGTTGGCGAGGCCCGTAACTAGATTTGTTGCACCTGGTCCGGAGGTTGCCCAACAGACGCCCACCTTGCCTGTGGCTCGCGCGTAGCCGTCTGCAGCGTGAGCCGCGGCCTGCTCATGGCGTACCAGGATATGGCGAAGCTTCGGATACTCTGGCAACGTCTGGTACAACGGCAGGATCGCGCCGCCGAGCAGGCCGAAGACGGTGTCGACACCCTCTTTCAAAAGGGACTCGCATACAATTTGGGCACCTGTGCGTTTCATGATTCCCCTATGGTGGACTATGACCCTTGTCTTTAAGTCGCGTCTCACCCCTAGTACGAAAAAACCCGTCCCTGCAGGGACGGGATTGCAATTCCCGCGGTACCACCCTTATTCCCTCTGACCGCCGAGGGCACTCTAGTGCGCTGTAACGGGCTGCCCCGCCAGCCTACACCCCAGTAGAGGGTTTCAGCTTGGTCGCTCCAGGGCGAGTTCGGGATCCGGCTTGCCAGCTTTCACCTACCGCTGGCTCTCTTGAAACCCGGAGGGCCCTACTACTCCCCTTCATCGCATCATTCTCAACCTGTTGAGGTTAGCATAGCGGTTGTGCATAAGTCAACGAATTGATCGGTTAGTCATACCTGTTGAAGCACTGTGTAAAGATGGGTAATGTTTGTCGGCTTTCATGCCCGATGCTAGACTTCGGGCTCAAAGTGGAAGCTCCTCTCTCGGAATGGAAGCACTCAGTGGAGAACCTCAGGCTCCTCGAAAGTCCAGAGCTCCGGAAACCAATACTTATTTCCGCCTTTGCTGGTTGGGCTGACGCTCAAGAGGGGGGGACGCGGTGTGTCCGATATCTGATCCGTCATTTGGGTGCAACGAAGTATGCGGAGATCGATCCTGAAGAGTTTTACGACTTTACCACTGTCCGCCCCGTAGCCTTTAACACGCCCGAGGGTGAGCGATCAATTCGGTGGCCGAAGAATGAGCTTTACTATTTGAAGCGAGAGCACGCTGACAACGACCTTCTATTCCTACTTGCCACAGAGCCGAGCCTCAGGTGGCGGACTTACGTGGAAACGCTTTTTCAAGCGTGGCAAGGGCAAGAGGTTCGATATGTTCTTAATGTTGGCAGTCTCATGGACGCAACACCTCACACTCGTGAGACGGCCATATCTGGGATGACCGCGAGCAGCGACTTAGAAGTTGTCCTTGCTGGCTTGAGGATTGTTAAGACGAAGTATCAGGGTCCTATCGGTATTACCTCAGTCTTCATGGAAGCTTGTGGGCGCAAGGAACTTGGTTATATCAATCTTTGGGGTCACGCACCGCACTATGTGCAACGAGCACCAAATTACAAAGTAACCCTAGCTTTAGTGCGGTGGATGATTTCTGCGTTCAACCTTGATCTCTCGGTCGAACGCCTCGAACGGCGCAGTGATCAATTCGAGGATGAAGTTACGAAGGCGATCTCCGCCAGCGTCGAAATGAGCTCATACGTGAAGCGGCTGGAGCGACAATACGATGAGGCGATTTCGGGAGGTGGGGCGTTGCCAAGTGGAGAGGCTCTCGTTAAAGACATAGAGGATCAGCTGCGCCAGGGTGGTATGGAGGGCGGGTTCTCGTCGAATTAGGCTGCCGGGCTCTTGCATCGAAGTATCAGAGAGTTCGTTACAACGCTCACCGAACTCATTGCCATTGCAGCCGCGGCGAGCACTGGGTTGAGGAGTCCTTTCTCGCCAAAGGCAAACCCCAGTCCCGCAGGCACGCCACCGGTGGATTCGAAGATTGGATACAAGATGCCAGCAGCGATCGGAATCAACACCACGTTGTAGGCGAAGGCCCAAAAGAGATTCTGTCGGATTGTACGCATGGTCGCCTTGCTTATCTTGATTGTGCTTACTACTCCCCGCAGGTCGGATCCTAAGAGGACCACGTGAGCCGCCTCTATGGCCACGTCAGTTCCTGTCCCGATTGCGATTCCAAGGTCGGCTGCTGCGAGCGCGGGGGCGTCATTGATGCCATCACCGACCATTGCTACCCGCTGACCTTTAGCCTTCAGTGCTGTTATCTGCTGCATTTTTTGGTCGGGGAGCACCTCGGACATCACGCTGTTGACGCCTAGCTGGGCTCCTATTGCTTCCGTCGCTTCTTGCCGGTCCCCGCTTAATAGCAAAACATTCAAGCCGATCTTTTGTAGATCAGCTACTGTTTTGGGGGCCTCGGGTCGGAGTGCATCTGCGACTGCGATCAGACCTCGAACTTTGCCATCCACCGCCACGAACATGGGCGTTTTACCTTCTTGCGCCAGTTCACTCGCCGTGTTCGCCAACTCGGTTGAGTCCAGCGAATAACTCTGCATGAGCTGGCTGTTGCCGATTAGCACCTGAGCGCCGTCAACTTGAGCCTTTGTTCCTGAACCCGCCTTGGCCTCAAAGCCTCGAGGAACCGCGAGTTCTAGGTTCTTTGCTTCAGCTTTCGCGACAAGGGCCTTACCAAGAGGGTGCTCGGAGTGCCTCTCGGCGGATGCTGCTATCTGCAGTAGTTCGTCAGGCGGCATACTGGCGCCGATGACGTCTGTGACAACTGGGGCGCCCTGCGTTGCCGTCCCAGTTTTGTCGAGGATGACGGTGTCGATGGAGTGTGCTAACTCCAACGCTCCTGCGTTGCGGAACAGGATACCGTGGTCGGCCCCGATACCGGCACCGACCATGATTGCTGTTGGTGTTGCTAGACCTAAGGCGCAAGGGCACGCGATTATGAGCACTGAAATGAATGTCAATAAGGCAAATGTAAAAGCAGGGGCAGGTCCGACCGCAAGCCACACGATGAGTGCGATTGTGGCCATGACGATGACTGACGGCACAAAGTAGCTCGCCACTACATCAGCAAGACGCTGAATGGGCGCCTTTGTGCCTTGAGCCTCTTCGATGAGTTTGGCAATCCGTCCCAGCATCGTGTCTGACCCCACCGACTGTGCTCGAAAGGCGAAGCTCCCCGAAGCGTTGATCGTTCCCGCAAAGACGTCGCTACCCTTAGTTTTCTCGACAGGGATACTTTCACCGGTCAGCATTGACTCGTCTACGCTCGATACCCCCTCAATCACGGCACCATCGACAGGCAAGCGCTCGCCAGGGCGAATGAGGATAAGATCTCCGGGCTGGACCACGTCGATGGGTACGTCGACTTCAACCCCATCGCGTGACACCCGAGCGGTATCAACCCGCAGGCTGTTCAGGCGCTTGAGCGCTGAGACCGTCCGTCTGCGGGCTTGGGCTTCCAGAAATCGCCCGAGCAGGATTAGCGCTACGATGGCAGCCGCGGTATCGAAGTAGACCTTTGCTTCTAGCCCGCCTTTCTCGAAGAAGTGGGGCGAGAAAGTTCCTATGGCGCTGTAGGTGAAGGCCGCAAGCGTCCCTATGGAGATCAGGGTATTCATGTTGACCGAGCGATGCCGCATGGCGCCCAGAGCACCCTTGTAGATTGGCCAACCTGATATTGCGAGCGTCGGCGTGGCGACCACGAACATTACGTAGAAACGAGTCTGCTCAGAAAAGGAATCAAGACCGGGTACTACGTTGAAACTTGTGAGCAATAGGAAGATGGCTGCTGTGCTCGCGAAAGCCACCGTGGCCAAGTCTCTCAAGGCGCGCGTGTCGTTGGTTTCGGTCAAGGACACGACCGAAACCGGTTCGCGAACTGAGTAGCCTATTGCCTCTACGGCTTCTTTGAATTCGGTAAAGTTGACGGAGTTAGAGGTTTCGACGGTCGCCGATTCTAGAGCGAGGTTGACGCTCGCGGACTCGACACCTGGTATGTTCCGTAACGCTCGCTCGACATGGCCCACGCATGCGGCACAAGTCATCCCTCCTACCTGCAACCTCTGCGATTCAGTTTTTGTGGCCATGTGCTATTTCCAGAGCCGTTCAGCTATGGTCCCGTGACGTTATAACCGGCCTCCGTGACTGCCGAGATCACTGCTGCCGGCGCTACCTTTACAGTATCGCGTTCGATTCTCGCCTCCCCTAACTCGAGCGAAACCTCCGCGGAGATAACGCCGTCTACGCTTTCGAGCGCGGCCTTAACGTGTCGTGCGCAATTGAGGCATGTCATGCCTTCGATCTTCAGCGTGTCCGTTACCAATAGTGTCTCCTAATGATTGACTGCATCCACAGCTTGTCCCGCTCGCGTAAGATCTGCTTTACCAGACGGCCGACCATACTGCGATTGCAACGCAAGCTGTGACGTACATGTCGAACTGTTGGCCTTCGAGCTTCGCTATTACCATCAGTTAGGTCAAGTGGCAGAGGGTGTCTGAAGGGCGCTCTCTTTTTAGAACATCTTCCCAGACCTTTGTTCGTAGTTTGTGGATGTGCTGATCCATAATATGGATATGGTCTGCAACTCGGATTAACTGCGTATAATTCTGCGGGACACAAGTGTGGTCCCGAGCATTATGGAGGCAACCATCGATGGCGACCGCCGAGTACGACTCCAGAGCAAAAATGAATCAGGCGGAGGATGCCGTGAAGCAAACGGCGGACCGGCTTCGTCAGATCCTCGTCGAAATGGCAGCGCAGCTTGAGCCCTTTCCCTACTTCTTGGGAAGCATTGAGGTTCGAGCCATAGAAGCTGAGCCAGGCGGGGCGAACAAGGCCGATCGCGGATGTATAGTTGTCTGCCAAGACGGTGAGTTGTATGAGTTTTCCATGAAGATTGAGGCTCCGGACGACTTTGACTTCGGTATGGAGCGTGACGACTCCGTCAAACCAGTTCACCTTCCGCCTGAGGACTACGTCGCCTACGCATATAACGCGATCAAGGAGATGGGGGGACTCATCGAGGAACAGCGCGCTAGGGGCAAGAAGTACTCTTTTTAAGACGGCGTTCTGGTCCAGCTTCGGTAGGCGAATAGCGCCACGAGCATCGCGAACAAGGCCCAAATTGCGGGGTGTACGAAGAGCGCGGCCATGGCTGCCACCCAGCAGCCTGCAACAGGGATTAGGATGTAATTGCGGGCCTCGCTGAACATTACTCTAGCTCCAGGTTCCCGCTCTTGCCCCCGCTCTTACGGACGAGGCGGACTGACTCGATTCGCATCCCTCGGTCGACTGCTTTGGCCATATCGTAAATGGTGAGTGCCGCAATTGAGACGGCGGTGAGCGCTTCCATTTCCACGCCTGTTTTCCCGGTAACTTTGGCCGTGGCGGTAATGTCGATCGCGTTCGCTTCGTGGTTCAGCTCCAAGTCGACTAGGACTTCCGTAATGGCTAGAGGGTGGCAAAGTGGAATGAGGTCCGCGGTGCGCTTCGCCCCCATGATCCCTGCCAGTCGTGCCGCGGAGATTACGTCGCCCTTCGCTGTGCTCCCCGAATCGATCAGTGCTAGGGTATCGGGCTTCATCACAACCCGACCCTTGGCAACGGCGGTACGATCGGTGTCCACCTTGCCACTTACGTTGACCATGCGAACCTGCCCGGTTGAGTCTATGTGGGACAGTTGGGATGGAGAGGCTTCGGAGGCTACCATGCTTCCGTCTCGTCCCGCAGCAGCACTAGCCAGTGAGTCGGCGCGCTCCTGTAGAGGCTGGCCGGCGTGACCCTTCACCCACTTGAAGGTCACGTTCCGTTCTGCATGGACCCGATCAAGGTCGGCCCACAGATCCTTATTCACCCGTCGTTTCCAGCCGTCGTTCATGGTCCGAATTACGTATTCGCTATCGCTGAAGAGGGTAACCTCAGATCCCGCGGGTACGCGGGACAACCCCTCGATTGCCGCGAGCACCTCCATGCGCTGGTTTGTTGTAGCCTCGATTGGCCCTCCGGAGTATGCTTTTTCCTTGCCCATGTCGTCGACGACGACCGCGGCCCACCCTCCAGGGCCAGGATTCCCTTTGCATGCCCCGTCTGTGTAGATAGTGATCACGGGGCAACCTCAAACGACTTATGGCTGTCCCTAGACAGCCTCTTAATGTCACCATAGATCGTTGTCATGATGAATGGCTTCATTGGGCGATGCCGGTCAGAATCTTCCGGGCTTTCGTGACTGCGCGACCTCGATGACTGATAAGGTTCTTCTCTTCCATCGTTAACTCTGCCATATGCTTACCATACTCTGGAACGATGAAGAGCGGATCATAACCAAACCCGGTCTCGCCCTGTGCATGCCGAGCTATCATGCCCTCGCAGGCGCCCTCGCTCGTAAGCACTGGGCCGTCGCACGGTGACGCAATTGCGATCACGCAACGAAATCGCGCCTGTCGTTTGTCATTCGGTATGTTCGTCATGTTTCTCAGGAGTAGCTCGTTGCGCTGCTGAGAGGTGGCCCCTTCACCTGCATATCTTGCCGAGAGCACGCCCGGATCGCCATTTAGTGCGTCGACTTCTAGACCCGAGTCGTCGGCGAGCGTCAACAGACCAGATAAAGAGGCATAAGTTTTTGCCTTCAGCAATGCGTTCTCCGCGAAGGTTGCCCCGGTCTCTTCGACGTCAAAATCAATCCCCGCTTCCGTCAGGCTCAACATCTCGAATGGCAGCTCAGATAACATCTGGCGATACTCCCTGAGTTTCCCAGAGTTTGTCGTCGCTATAAGTAGTTTGCGGTTTCCCATGGGATATACACAGGCAGCGTCACCCGCCAATGTGATACATCTCGACCTTTTGGCCAATCGGTTTGTTTAGGGAGGCGCGAATCTCTGAATATCGATCAGTACGCTTGAACCAAGTTCGGCTAATAATTGCGGTGAGATCATCGTCGGTTGCGCCAGTTCTTAAGGGCTCGCGTAAGTCGCATCCCTCCGTCCCGAAAAGGCAGGAGAAAATCTTCCCGTCCGGCGACAGCCTCGCTCGGGTGCAACTCTGACAGAAAGGTTCCGTGACCGAGGTGATTACGCCGATCTCCCCCTCGCCATCCAAATAGCGCCACCTCTTGGCGACCTCGCCAAAATAGTTGGGATCAATAGGTTTGATCGGAAGTTCGGCATTTATACGCTGCACGATTTCCTTCGCGGGCACTACCTGTTCGGTACGCCAGCCATTAATGTTGCCTACGTCCATGTATTCGATGAAACGCACGATGTGGCTGGTGCCTTTGAAGCGTCTGGCCAGATCAACGATCCCGGCGTCGTTAACATTGCGCTGGACCACGGCGTCAATTTTGATGGGGGATAGCCCGGCTTCCTCTGCTGCGGCGATACCTTGAATTACTCGTTCGACTCCATAGCCCCGACCATTCATTACCCCGAATACTTCGTCAGCTAGGCTGTCAAGGCTTACTGTGATGCGGTGAAGCCCAGCTTTCGCTAATGCCGAAGCTTGTTCTGAGAGTAGGTAGCCGTTGCTGGTCATTGCGAGGTCTTCGATCCCAGGTATCGATGCTAGCAGCGATACCAAATTGTGTACTCCGTTGCGTAGCAGAGGCTCGCCGCCTGTGAGGCGAATCTTTCGGACCCCAAGCCTGGCGAAGACGGTGGCTACGCGAGAGAGCTCTTCGTAAGTGAGAACGTCTTCCTTGGGCAGGAACTTGTAGCGCTCCCCAAAAAGTTCTGCGGG
>CAZUGG010000158.1:0-25312 GCA_964619905.1 uncultured Dehalococcoidia bacterium | reverse complement strand
GGGTTTTGCTGGCTTTCTCAGCACGCCGGCTGCCCAAGGATCTGGGCTGAGTCTAAAGGTGTGTGCATCAAGGGGCTTTCCCCGAATAACCCGTCGGCGGCTAACCCGCCCGTCAACAGGATGTTCCCGCCCCCACGTGTGTGTACCAAGCAATATTTGCCTTCAGGGGGAACCAGTCTCGATCGATTGCCCGGCTTCCAAAGTCGCAGGTCAGAACTGGGCTTTTGACAAGGCCTCGAAGAAATTGAAGGAAGGGTTGATATGCGTAGCTATTCATGTAACACCCATAATCCGGCCTCCAAAGTCGGCGGTCAGTCCTACGTTCAGGTAAGACCGCGAAGGTTGTAATTACTAGAACCTTCGGGCTTTTGTCTATGGCAGCAGCGATCAAGGTCTTGTAATCGGGAAGGTGCTCGAGGACCTCGTTAATCATGATCACGTCAAAGTGCCCCGGCGGGAGACCGTCCTTCAGCACGTCTCTTTTTATAAACTTGAAGTGCTCCGGGAGTGTTCTACGGCAATGTTCAATCGCGTTGTCCGATTGGTCCACCCCGTGGTAGTCCAAGCGATCCTTGAGGTTGGCGTCTCGAATGACCATCTGCCCTACAACGCCTGGTCCGCATCCTACATCGAGGACGGAGAACCGACCCTCGAGCTGAGGGTCGCTGCCCATCCATTCAAGACACTTGATCTTCGGTTCGTAGTTTAGGCGCTTCGTCACGAACGACTCTAAGCCCGCGGCGCTCTGTATAGCGAACCCCTTATAGGAAACCTTTCGGGGCGCAATCCGGTAGAGCTTCCCCAGCAATAGGGACCGAAGCTTGCGTCCTTTGGCAAAGATCATCCCAAGCGAAGTAGTCATACGTGCCTCGTTGCCCGCTCCCCCTGCCTCAGCGACCTAGGTATGCAAGCAACGCTCTCGCCTTACTTTCCCAATTGTCGGTTGTTTAGCGCGAAGCCCACACCAGTAGATTTTACATCAGAGTCCCACTCTAGTTCTGTATGCTGGGCTAGCCACGTGTTATTAGTCGAGCGCAGGATTAGATGCACAGGCCAACTTGGCCACTTTCAAAAGTAACGTTGCCTCAGTTCAGAGCCTGCTCAAAGAAAACGGCGGGACTCTCGGCAACTAGGCAGGCCGACGCCCTCGCGCGGCCGAAGCAGGAAGCGCCTGGACTAGGCTAGAAGCCGCCGGACAACCCCTATGGCCTGCCCAAGTCTCTCGATCTCTGCGTCCGGCTCGATCTCCGGCAGCGAGTCACCACGCCGGAGCCAGATGGCGCGAAGACCGGCACGCTTGGCGCCATCTACATCGTTCCGGTGATGGTCGCCCACATGAATAGCTGCCTCGGCCGTTGATCCGATCCGGTCTAGCGTTCGATCGAAAATCTGCTTCGCCGGTTTAGACAGCTGTTCCTCATCTGAAAAGGTCACCGCGTCAAAGAACTTCAACAAGCCGACGCGGTCAAGAAAGACCCTCTGTGTCACTCCGGGCGTCGACCCCGTATTGCATATAAGAGCAACCTTGAGCCCCATGTCCCTCATGGCCATCAGCACATCCGCCGCCTCTTCGTCCACCTGCGGTGGATGGTCCAGATAGGAATCCGCGTAGTGCCTTTGTACCTTGTCCAGCCCATCAGGAGAGAGCCTTTCCGCCAATTCTTCGTCTACAGCCCGGATGAAAATGTCGACCTGCTCGACAAACGTCACATCTGCTTCTTTCGCGCGGATCTGGTCACAGATCCCGCACGTCGTACGTGACGCGTTGCTCAATTGGTCGACTGGGTAGGAAAACCCTTCCATCTCGAGTGCCTCAGCAATGCGTTCAAGTCTGGCCTGCATGCGCGGCGATCCAAGGCGAGGCGAGTCTACGATCAGTGTCTGCCACAGATCGAACGTAACGGTATCGAGGCGCACCAAGATTTATCAGTACCTGACGACCGGGAAAACGTCGAACCCTTCAAGTTTCTTCCGGCCTTTCAAGAACTCCAGCTCCAGCAACACCGTCATCCCTGCAACTACACCCCCGAGTTGTCGTACTAGTTCTCCAGTGGCCCGCATTGTTCCGCCAGTCGCAAGTACATCGTCCACAATCAGAACCCTTTGGTTAGGGAGAATAGCGTCTTCATGCATTTCCAGGCGCTCATCCCCATATTCAAGAGAAAAGTCCACAGCAACGCTGGCCCGGGGTAGCTTCCCAGCCTTGCGCGCCGGCACAAAGGCGGCATGCAGCTCCAAGGCTAGCGGAGCGCCGAACATGAACCCGCGAGACTCGATCCCTACGACCGCGTCGATCTTCTGATGCCGGAAATGCCCAGCCATTGCCGCAACAGCACTCTGGAAAGTCGCCGGGTCTTTCAAAAGCGGCGTGATGTCCTTGAACCCCACGCCCGCCTTCGGAAAATCCGGCACTTCGAAAATCAGTTCCTTGAATTCCATTAAGGTCCTTTTAAGCGCATAGCCAGCCTGCAGGATCCGAGGCGCCGCTCAAACTACTAGTTAACGGACAGGCCGCGGGCTGCGAGGAGACGGGCGCGATTATACATTAGCATCGGACCGGTTTAGCGTTGACGTAATATGCTCAGGACCGTATGATCTTAGGCAATTCTTTGAACTAGGTTTTGGATTCTGTGCCGTGAGGGTCATCTCTGGACGTGCGAAAGGAGCCCTCCTCCGCGCCAGCGCTCCTGGCGTACGCCCCACCTCCTCACGTGTCCGAAACGCCCTTTTCTCGGCACTGGGTCCTGGAGCAATCTGCGGACTGCGCGTGCTAGACCTTTACGCAGGCACCGGCTCGATTGGGATTGAGGCTCTTAGCCGTGGCGCCGATTTCGCCCGGTTCGTGGAGCGTAACAGGCGTCAATGCGAGTCCATACGGGAGAGCCTGGAGGCCTCCAGGTTTAGCGACCAAGCTGGCGTATCATGCATGACGGTAAAGAAGTATCTTCAAAGTGCTGAGGGGCCGTTCGATTTGGTGATCGCTGATCCACCCTACTCCGCAAGTAATGCTGCCGAGATCTTGGCGGAACTGGTCACGCGTGGCCTAGTCCGATCAGGCGCCGACATCATACTTGAGCACTCTTCTCGCGACTCGGCGCCTCAGCCTTCGGGGTTACTCTTAAGTTCCAGCCGCCGTTACGGCGACACCACTTTATCCTTTTACTCCCCCTCCTCAGACACGGAACCAGAGCGCAGACCATGACCATAGCCCTCTACCCCGGCAGCTTCGACCCCGTAACCAACGGTCACGTTGATATAGCCAAGCGTGCTTCGTGCCTGTTCGACGAGCTAGTTATCGCCGTATACGACGCCCCGCCCAAAAAACTACTCTTCGATACCAACGAGAGGATTCAGCTCTTCGAGGAGGCAATGACGGGCATCCAGAACGTCTCGGTGAAGAAATACAAAGGGCTCACCGTGCATTTCGCTAAGGAGATCTCTGCTAGGGCCATGGTAAGGGGCCTCCGGGCAAACTCTGATTTCGAATACGAGTTCGAAATGGCAATGATGAACCGAAACATGGACCCCTCAATAGAGGTGGTTTGCATGATGACCCGAATCGACTACCAGTTCCTAAGCTCGAGCCTTCTCAAAGAGGTCTGTTCTCTAGGCGGGCGCATCGATAATCTGGTGCCCAAGCACGTAGAGAAGGCGCTGCACCAAAAACTCGCATCAGCCTAACTCAGGCTCGAAAAGGGGAGGATACAAATGGAGCAAACGGCACCGGTTAAATCCAAGCTCGAAGTCTTCGATATCTTAGCTAAACTTGAGTCTCTCACCGGCTCAGCCACGAAGCTCCCCCTGACCAACCGCGCAGTACTAAATCCTGCAGACCTGAATGAACTCATAGGAGCTCTAAAACGTGTCCTTCCAGCAGAGGTCACCGAGGCTCAGCAAATCATCCGCTTCAAGGAGTCGATCCTCGGCCAGGCCCACAACGAGGCCAAACGCATCCGCGCTACTGCCGAGGAAGAGTCGCTTAACAAAGTGTCTGAGACTCAGGTCTCCCGGGATTCCAAAATTATGGCGGAACGGCTGGTAGCCGAGGCCCGGGAGCAGGCGCGGGAAGTTCTTTCCCAAGCCGAAGATATAGCAAGCCAGCGAGTGCAGGGCGCCGACGAGTACGCAGCCGAAGTCCTTGGCAAACTTGAGGGGGAGCTGAACGGACTACTGGCCACTGCGAGGCGTGGCCTCGAAACTCTAGCCCAGAACCGGGATACGCCGCCCAATGGCGTCACCGACCCCGCCAACTAACCGCCACTCCTCACCCGTTCATCCCGCGGCGCGGGGGTCCGGTTGCTGATCCGCCGACTCCGGCTCGAGAACTTTCGCAACATCCGCGAGCTCGATCTGGAGTTCTCGTCTGGGCGCACCATTTTGCATGGCGAGAACGCCCAAGGTAAGACCAACATCCTGGAGGCTCTCTTCGTTCTCGCCGCGGCCAAATCGGTTCGCGCCCGGCATGAACGAGAGCTCGTCGACTGGACACTTGAGGACAAAATTCCCTACGTTCGGATCGAAGCGGACGTAGAGCGCTCGGACGGCCCCCTCTCAATCGATATTACTGTTCAGTTGACGCCGGGGGAGGGCGGGGCTTCGGCCACGGCATTGCACCTCCAGAAGCGTGTCCGCGTCAATGGCACAAACCGAAAGGTGACGGGGTTGGTGGGAGAGGTTCAGATCATCCTGTTCGAACCCCAAGACGTCGACTTAGTATCCGGGCCCCCGACGCTCCGCCGCCGTTACCTCGACCTGACATTGTCCCAGGTCGACCCTCAGCTCTTTCGTAGCCTGCAGGAGTACAACCGCGTCCTCGGCCAACGCAACCCGTTACTTAAGGCTATCAGGGAAAACAGGTCCCATGTCGACGAACTCGACTACTGGGACAAAGGCCTGGTCAAGGCAGGGGCAGTCGTAGTCAATGCTCGACGGGACGCACTTCTTCGTCTTGATACACTCGCCTCCGAGATCCATTGCGCTCTAACCGCGGACGCGGAGCAGTTGAGCTTAACCTATCTCCCGTCCCTTTCTGGCGCGGTCGAATCCGAAGCCGACAAGGTAGAGGCCCTCTTCGCCAATGCCTTGCAGAACGCCCGGGAAAGAGAGATCGCTCAGGGCACGACTATTGTCGGACCCCATCGGGACGACTTCACTTTCGCCAACAATGATGTCAGCCTCGCGTCGTTCGGCTCCAGGGGCCAACAGCGACTAGCCACGCTGGCCATAAAGCTGGCCGAGGCCCGTCTCATGGAGGAGCGCACCGGCGAGCAGCCGGTGCTGCTGCTGGATGACGTACTCTCCGAACTCGATCCAACGCGCCGGAGCTACCTGACGAACCGCATCAAACAGCAGGCCCAGGCAGGCGTCACTACCGCAGACCTCAGCGCATTCGAGCCTGCTTTCCTCGACGAGTCGCGGGTCCTCCTCGTCTCCGCCGGCACAGTCAAAGCGGACCGGCCGTCAGCTTGATAGCCCAGTCTTTGTTGACTAGCATGATTTGGCTATGCCTTTCGACGAAGACGTTCGACGTACATTCGATGAAGCCGCAGAGGTTTTAGCGCGCTCGCGACATGCCATCGCCCTCGTCGGCGCAGGCATGTCGGCCGAGAGCGGCGTTCCCACTTTTCGAGGCCCCGGCGGACTCTGGACCAAGAAAGGCGAGCCCGACATGCGGATGTATGAATCCTTTATCCACGACCCTATTGCCTGGTGGGACCAACGACTACGACCTCAGGATGCGGATATGGCAGCCTTCAATACCGCCCTCGAGAACGCCAAGCCCAACCCCGGCCACTATGCACTGGCGGAGATGGAACGAGAGGGATTCCTCCGTCACATCGTGACGCAGAACGTAGACAATCTCCATAGCGCAGCGGGAAGCGTCAACGTTGCGGAGATTCACGGCAATCGATTCAAGTACCGCTGCATCAACTGCGTGGCCCGCTTCGTGAGAGAAGAGGTTTCCGTCGAATCCCTACCGGTCCGGTGCCCCCACTGCCAAGGGCTAGTTAAGGGAGACGGGGTCATGTTCGGCGAGCCAATCCCTGGGGACGTCTTAGAGGTCTGCCAGGTTCAAGCGTCCAAATCCGATTGCGTCATGCTTATAGGTACGTCTGCACTGGTGTACCCTGCCGCAGGGCTCCCCGCCATAGCCCAGCAACGAGGAGCATACCTCATGGAGATGAACCCTCTCGAAACAGCGCTTTCTAGCTCTTGCGACCTCGTTATCAGAACGGCGTCCGGCACGGGGCTCCCCTTCCTCCTTGAGCGAACAAGGGCGTTCCGAGACGACATCGCCTAGCCTCTATAGCGTCGTGGAAGGGCGCCGTCTTACCCACCGCCCCGCTCATATTGGGTGCCGCCCTTTGGCTTGACTGCTTAATCTGGGGGCTGCTAGGCTTTTCCCATCCCTGGCTCCCGCTTCTGGAGGCCACCTCTGCCCGAAAATAGTCCGCGCTTGCTCAACCCGCCGGAGAGGGTGCTCATGGGACCGGGGCCGGCCAACGTCCACCCTCTAGTGAGGGAGGCCCTCAGTGCTCCGGTCCTTGGCCATCTCGACCCCAAGTTCATCGCCATCATGGATGAAGTCTCGGAGATGCTTCGCCAGGTCTTCCGGACCCAGAACCAGGCCACGATTCCCATTTCGGGCACAGGGTCCGCCGGCATGGAGGCCTCCCTCTGTAACATCATCGAGCCGGGGGACAACGTAGTTGTCGGAATTAACGGCTACTTCGGCGAACGCATCAGCGATATGGTCTCGCGCTACGGAGGCAACGTCATCCGTGCCGAAGGGCTCTGGGGGCAACCGCTGGACCCAGCGGTCGTCAAGGCGGCGCTCGATCGCGTCCCAACGGTTAAGCTGCTAGCAGTTGTCCACGCAGAAACATCAACCGGGGTTTTGCAACCGCTCCCTGAATTAATCGCCCTGGCCCACGAGCGCGACGCTCTGTTCCTTGCCGATTGCGTAACATCGTTAGGCGGCACGGAAGTGAACGTCGACGGCTGGGGGATCGACGTCGCCTACTCGGGAACACAGAAATGTCTCGGCGCTCCGCCCGGACTATCACCTATCACCTTCGGCGACAGGGCCGTAGCCGCCGTCCGCGGGCGCAAAACAAAGGTCCCCAACTGGTATTTGGACCTCACTTCCCTGCTGAATTACTGGGAGGGGCAGGACGGCAAGCGTGCCTATCACCACACCGCCCCAATCTCCATGATTTACGCGCTTCACCAAGCCCTCGCGGTGATCCTCGCCGAGGGACTCGAGATCCGACATGAGCGCCACCGTAATAACTCCCTCGCTCTCCACGCGGGCCTCGAGGCGCTAGGCCTCAACCTCGTCGTGGCTCCTCAGTATCGAGCTTATCCCCTTACTACCGTGTACATCCCCGATGGCGTTGCTGACACTGCGGTCAGATCGGCACTTCTCAACGATTACGACATCGAGATCGGGGCTGGCTTGGGCCCGTTCGCGGGCAAGGCCTGGAGGATTGGCCTCATGGGCCATACCTCGGCAGCAAAGAATATCTTTGCATTCCTCGGCGCGCTTGAGAGCGTCCTGGTAGCCCAGGGCTACCAGGCCGAACACGGCGCTGGCATCGCAGCAGCGGAACACTCTCTTGAGGCAGCGTCGGCTGGATAGCTAGTCCTCAGCGGAGTAGGCCTCGTCCAGAAGTTCGACCACGTGGACGACCCGCACGTCGAGACCCCGCTCGCGGGCGCCTGACTCCAACTGCAACATGCATCCTGGATTGGCGGTTGCAATGATTTCGGCACCCGTCGAGGACACCCTTGTCATCTTGTCCTCAAGCAGACGCTCCGACATCGTCCGGTGCGTAACGTTGTAGACCCCAGCGGCCCCACAACACATATCGGAACGATCCATTTCCACCAGCTTCAAGCCGGGAATCGCGCCGAGCAGTTGCCGAGGCGCATCAACGATGCCTTGGGCGTGGGCTAAGTGACACGAGTCCTGATAGGTCACGCGTGCCTGCAGTTCGTTGGCAGGAGCTTCAATGGGTAGGCCGGCAAGAAACTCATTTATGTCCTTAACCATTCCAGCAAAACGCTCTGCCTTTTCCGCATAAACGGGATCGTCCTTGAGCAGATCTCCGTATTCCTTCATCGTGGAGCCGCAGCCCGCGGAATTAACCACTATCGCCTCCACGTCCTCATTTAAAAATGCGGCGATATTCCGTCGGGCCAACGCTCTGCCAGACTCTCGCTCTCCTAAATGGGTGCTCAACGCACCACAACAGCCCTGAGCCGGCACCACGACATCACAGCCGTTACGAGTAAGGACATTCGTTGTGGCCTCGTTTACTCGCCCGTACACGAAGGGCATGACGCAACCATCGAGCAGACCCACCCGTATCTTTGTCGTGCTTTTGGACGGGACGGGCTCAGTCGGCCTCCGATAGAACCTTCCCAGCCGTGGAAGTTGTCGCTCCATCCGGTCCAGAGCGCCGATGAAACGCAGGACCCCCAAGCCTCGCACCATGCCCTGCACCCCGCTACGTTGATACACCTTTAATCCCCAGGCTGCCACTCGCAGAAGCTCCACTCGGTGAGCCAGAAGACGAAGCCCCACGAACAGGCCCAGTCGCCTCGTTAAGGACTTCGGTCGCTGAGAGGCAAGTTGGGTCCGAGCAGCCTCCATCATGCGGCCGTACGGAACCCCGGCAGGGCAAGCAGCCTCGCAAGCTCGACACTGAAGGCAAAGTTCCAGGTGGTTCGCTACCCCTTCGGTAAGACCGATCCTTCCCTGATATACACCCTTCATCAGGGCTATCCGCCCCCTGGGAGACTCCGTCTCGTCCCCGAGCTGTATATAAGTCGGGCAGACTTGTAGGCAGAGGCCGCAGTGGACGCACTTGTACAGGTCTTCTTCCTCGGGGGCGTCGGCCCCCACGAAGCCCAAAGGGGTTCCTGCTTGCACCAGAGGGGGCCGCCCGCTGGGGCGTTCGGGATTTATGCCCTTGCCAGGTTGCGCGCTTTGGCTGCCCATCATAGGCCTCCCAAGAAGCGGCCCGGGCTCATTATTTCGTCCGGATCCAGACTCGCCTTCAGTCGGCGCATTACCTCAAAGCCGCCACCCGCTGGACCCCACACGTCCACCCTCTCCTTCACCCCCACTGGTGCAACTTCCACCACGAAAGGCCCTCCTGAGATCTCCCCAGCCTTCCTCAGGATTCCTACGATCGCTGCCAGTTTGACTTCGTCAGGCTCCCCCCTCTGGTCTGCCCACCAAGCGCTCCGCCCTACTCCTACTCCCAAATACACCTCAATGGCAGCCTCGAACCCATTGCTTTCCGCTTGGGCCTCGTGTCCAAGGACGAGCTTCTCGATTGCCTCCCAGCGGCAGGCGAATCGCGTGATCATCGTGGCCGGGTGCTGCGCCGTTCGGCCCGTATCCACGATCGCCCGCCAGAACCCCTCTTGCTGAATCGAATCGTCCGCGATCACGGCTTTTCCCCCAGCTTCAGTGATGGTTCGCTGCACGGTTGTTTGCTGCCGCTCAACCACCGGGAGCACGCCAGTAACCTCAACCGCCAAGAAGTAGTCTCGGTCTGATATCGAAGGCATCTGGGCATGTTTTGCGCCCAAGCGATACGCGGTGCCGTTGAGGAGGCTCAAGGCTTGTGGCCGCAGCCCCTTATCGAGTACAGCGAGCCCCGCCTCAAGAGCCTGGCCCACTTTGCCGAATGCGCCTACGACCGTCGCTGTCTTCGCCGGAAGAGGAGAAAGCTTCAAGGCCGTTTCCACAATTACTCCCAAGGTCCCGTGAGCCCCAATGAAAAGCTTGGGGAGATCGTAACCGGCTACGTTCTTCACCACCCGGCCGCCCCCTTTAACTAACGTCCCTGACGGGTCGACGACCTTCAGCCCGATCACCCGATCCCGTGCTGTACCGTAACCGCCCCGCCGGGGCCCACTCGTGTTCGCCGCCAGCACTCCGCCAAGCGTGGCCCGGCCCGGGTTTGGAACATCAAGGGGCAGCATTTGGCCGTGTTTGGCAAGCTCCTTGTTAAGCGTCTCGAGCGTCATGCCCGCTTCTGCGCAGGCGACAAGGTCTGCGGGCTCATGAAATATGAGTTTGTCCAGGCTGCGCGTCTCCAGGGCAATGTCGTGTCGCTCGGGTGGCATGCCCGCGCCGATCACCGTTCCCCCACCTCTCGGCACGATAGCGCTACGGGACTCGGCGGCCAGGCGGACGACACTCAGCACTTGCTCCACTGATCGGGGAGCAACCGCTGCTTCCGGCACGACTCCGTCGACTGAATACAGCGGCAGTTGTTCAGCGCTCGCGAGCGCTTCCGGTCCAGCGATGCGCGCCAGGGCCTCTCTAAGGCTGGGGGTGGCCATCGGCTAGAGATACGCCCCCGGAATCGATGGCAGGCGAGACAGCTTCCATCCCTCTCCGCAAGCAATACCCGTCGGAAGTATCTTGCACGGATTGAAGTTCTCCGTCGCTCCAAACGCCTGTTTCACCTTGGTCATGGTGGCCAAATCCTCTTCGGTGAACATAAGCCGCATAAAACTCTTCTTCTCTAACCCGACACCATGTTCCCCAGTGATACTTCCTCCCGCATCGACGCAAGCACGCATGATCTCCTCCCCGACTCCCAGGACCCGATCAGCTTCACCTTCGACCCGTTCGTCAAAGAGGACGTTGGGGTGAAGGTTACCGTCGCCCGCGTGGAACACGTTAGAAACACGGAAGCCGTGCGTTTTGCAGATATCATTCACTCTCCGAAGAACCTCGGGGAGCCGGGTCCGCGGAACAACGCCATCGAGAATATAGTAGTTCGGCGCGAGTCGGCCGAGGGCCCCCAGCGCCCCCTTGCGTGCCGCCCAAAGCCTTTCCCGCTGTTTCGGGTCTTCGGCGCCGCGCACCTCCTGGGCGCCAAGCTCAATGCAGATCGATTCTACCGAGGCAGCGTCGGCGTCAACGGCCTCGCGTGGTCCATCGACCTCGATCAATAACACCGCATCTGCGTCCGGGGGGTAGTCTGCCCGAACCACCGGCCCCACCGCGTCGATTGTCATACGGTCCATCATCTCAAGCGCAGCAGGTATGATGCCACGGGCAATGATGGTGGATACGGCACGACTAGCATCATCAATGTCCTTGAAGGGGGCCACAAGAGTCTTCACCGCCTCCGGCTCGGGGACGAGCTTGACCATGACCTTGGTTGCCACGCCAAGGGTCCCTTCTGACCCAACGAATGCTCCCAAGAGATCGTAGCCGGGACGGTCCTGTTCGAAACCCCCTAGCCACACCATCTCCCCGTCGGGCAAGACGACTTCTACCCCCAACACATGATTCGTCGTGACGCCGTAAGCAAGACAGTGCGGCCCGCCAGAGTTCTCCGCGACGTTTCCCCCAATAGTGCACGTCTTCTGACTCGACGGGTCTGGGACGTACATAAGGTTGTGCTCCGCCACTTGCTGCGTGACGTGTTGGTTCACCACCCCGGGCTCGACAACCGCAAACCGGTTGGTCGTATCGACCTCTAGGATGCGATTCATCCGGGTCATCACTAGAAGAATTCCGCCTTCGATCGCGACGGCCCCGCCACTTAACCCCGTGCCCGCTCCGCGTGGGACCACTGGGACCCCTTGTTCGTAGGCCAGCCGGACAATGCGAGACACCTGTTCTGCCGATGCTGGCAGTACCACAGCCTGAGGGGGCCGCTTTTCAATGGAGCCATCAAACTCGAACACCAACATGTCTTCGGGGGTGTCAAGGACGTGGTCGTCGCCAACGATCGTCTTGAGAACGTCAACAAGGTCTCTGTTCCGGACAGCCTTGGCCATTCGCCTCACCGGTGGACCGAGGGCCGCAGCTTGCCCACCAAGAGGCCATGGTAGGGAGCCTCTACCACTAATGCAATGATGCCAGCGACAGGCGTGGCGCCGTCCCCAGTCCAAGGATGACTCGCTGGTATACTTCATCGCCTTGGCGACGGTCATGCCTGTTCTAGAAAACAAAACTGTCATCGTCACCGGAGCTGGCCGCGGGCTTGGCAGGGCCTACGCTATTGCCATGGCTCACGCGGGGGCACGTGTCGTTGTCAACGATATTGACTACGAGGAGGCCCACGGAGTCGTGCGCGCGATTAGGGACGCGGGCGGCGAGGCAATCGCCGCCTGCGGGAGCGTCGGCCAGTGGGACGAGGCGCTAGCAGTTGTGGGTCATTGCGTTGATTCGTTCGGCGGCCTCGACGTGCTCGTTAACAACGCCGGCCTCTATCGAGTTAGTCCCCTGTGGGAGACGACGGAAGAAGACCTCGACGAGATCATCGGCGTCAACCTGAAAGGCTCCTTCGCCATGGCGCACCATGCCGCGCGGGCAATGATCCCCAGCCGTCAAGGCTGCATCATCAACGTAACCTCCGGTGCTCAGATGGGGCTACCCGGTCGTTCCATTTACTCCGGGAGTAAGGCAGGTGTCGCCAGTCTTACCTACACGTTAGCTCTCGAGCTGGCCCCTTACGGCATCCGGGTCAACGCCATCTCCCCTCTTGCCCAAACCCGCATGTCGGAGACTTCGGACGCCGGAGGCTATCGGGTCGAGGGACGCCCCCTGCCCCAGACCGTCGGCCCGCTTGTCGTTTTCCTCGCGAGCGATGCCGCCACCAACGTTACCGGCCAGGTAGTGCGCCTCGCTGGTAACACCCTCAGCCTTTTTCTCCACCCGAAGCCGTTCCGCCCCGTTGTTCGACCCGAAGGCTGGGATCTCGACGCTCTTAAGGCTTTCTTTTCCAGCAAGTCCGGGCGGCAACTGGAGCCCGTTGGTCTTGGGTCCAATTCCTACGCGTACTCCGACGGAGCAGGGCAAGGGTAGCTCGTCCTCATCGTGCTCATTTTATGTATGCCTCAGGCTTTCAAAGGGTCGTTGAGCGCCCATGCCGCGGCCAGTGCTATGGCTCGCGGTTGTCGTATAGCGCACCCAGAAGCGGAGGTCGTGGAGCTCCCCATGGCAGACGGGGGAGACGACACTCTAGACGTCCTCGTTGGGAACACCGGCGGTCAACTCTTCGAGGCCACCGTGCTCGGCCCGCTGGGCAACGAAATGCAAGCCCTTTGGGGGGTCTTAGGTGACGGCAAGACCGCAATTGTCGAGATGGCTCGAGCTTCAGGCCTGCGCCTACTCGACACTCAGAGCCTCGATCCCGGACGTGCAACCACATTTGGCACTGGGCAGCTGGTCCTTGCGGCGCTTAACGCCGGCTATCGGGACATCCTCGTTGGGGTTGGCGGAAGCGCCACGGTCGACGGCGGCGTCGGCGCCTTGCGCGCCCTGGGGGTCCGATTTCTCGACCAGAACCATCTCCCGCTCCCCGAGGGCGGCTTGGCGCTACAAGGGATCTCATCCATAGACACCTCCGGGCTCGACCCGCGATTTGCCGAGTCTCGAGTTCGCGTCCTATGCGACGTTGGCATACCAGTATCAGGCCCCGGTGGCGCCCGGGAGTTCATGGAACAGAAGGGTTGCGACGGACCCACCATCACCCTCCTCTGCGCAGGCCTAGACCAGTATTGTCACGCTGTATTGGCTGAGACGGGGGTCTCCCTGCGCGACATGCCGTTGGCCGGACCAGCCGGGGGCCTAGCCGGGGGCCTGCACGCCTTTCTTGGCGCCGAGCTCCTGCACGGAGCCTCCGTCATACTCGCAAGCCTGGCCATAGAAGACCTCTTCGACGACGCCGGTCTGGTGATCGTAGGGGAAGGCCGACTCGATGTCGGCTCCCTGCTTGGAAAAGGCTTGGTCGTCGTAGCCCAGGCTGCCCGGGATGCCAAAGTCCCCGTTCTCGCTATCTGCGGGCAAGTCGCTCCCGATCTTCCCGGCCTCGAAGACCTTGGCATTGCCGGTGCGACGGCGATAGCCGACGCTGTGAGTTCTCCGGAAGAAGCTATGCTTCGCGCCGCCGAGCTCTTAGAGGGGACGACGAAACGAGTGGTTTCGGATCTCTTCGCACGCCCAACATCAGGGGCAACGGAGTTATAATCGGGCGTAAATATGGAGCCCTCAGGTCAGCGAACCGTTCTCATCATTGAGGATGAACACACCCTCCGCAGAGCTCTTTCCTACAACCTGAACCAGGAAGGTTTCAGGGTGCTGACGGCGAGCGACGGAATTGAAGGTAGAGACCTTGCACTGAGTTCTTCGCCGGACCTCGTCGTTCTGGACCTCATGTTACCCAAGCTGGACGGCCTAGACGTATGTCGCTCCATCCGCCATGAAGCCTCCACCCCCATTCTCATCTTGACGGCAAAGGCCGAAGAGGTGGACCGCATCGTTGGTCTTGAGGTTGGCGCCGACGACTACCTCACCAAGCCGTTTAGTATGCGCGAGCTGGTTGCACGGGTCAGGTCGTTGCTGCGCCGCGTTCAACTAGACCGACAATCCCTTGGCCCAGCCCAGGGCAGCGCAGTGCTCCTTGCCCCCGATCTCGCGGTCGACCCCGCCGCTAGAAAGGTTACCAGTAAAGGGCGCGAGGTTCCGCTGCGGCCTAAAGAGTTCGACCTTTTGGCCTTTCTCCTCAAGAACCGTGGGATCGTCTTCTCTCGCGATGCCCTTCTGGAGCGGATCTGGGGCTACGAGTACAGCGGCGACACTAGGACCGTAGACGTCCACATGCGCTGGCTTCGGGAAAAGCTCGAAGATGAGCCAAGCAGCCCCAAGTGCCTGTTAACCGTGCGCGGCGTCGGTTACAAATTCGAGGCGTAGGATGATACGAAGTCTGCGCTGGCGCATGTTAGTGTCGAGCCTAGTTCTCGTGACAGGGATTACCATCGCGTCCTCTGTCGTCCTCGGGAACCGCGCCCGGAGCACGGCCGCGGACGAACTCGAGATGGGCGTTACGCTGCAGGCTCGAGCCATCGCAGAGGCTGCAGCGTATGCACTCCATTCGGACACCCCAGTGGCTAGCATAACGGCGGTGGTGGAGTCCCTCGGCGACGGGAGATCCGTCACTGTTGTAGACACATCTGGTGATGTCATCTTCGCCTCCAATGTCGTCGCGGCGTCCACCGCCGACGGCCTCGAGGTCCAGCGCTCGCTCGAGGGGCATATCGCTGGGATGTCCCGTGACGACCCCTCCACAGGCGTGCCGCTGATCCACGTGGCTGCGCCGATTACCGTCGAAGGACTAGTCGTCGGAGGAGTAAGGGTGTCATCCGGCACGGACAGCCTCCCTGCCGCCTTTTGGGGAGCAGTCAGGCCAACGATCATAATCGGTGCCTCTGCGCTCGCAGCGCTAGTCGCATTTAGTGTTCTTTTTACCGGAAACCTAACTCGGGCATTATCCTCTTTCGCTAGGGTAGCCACACGCCTGGCAGCCGGTAGGCTTCACGAGCGGGCCGAGGTTCCCCACATTAGCGAGGCCGACCCCCTTGCCCACGCCATCAACGACATGGCAATAGCGCTCGAGAGCCAGGTCCAGGCCTCATACCAAGAGCGCGATACGTTCGGCGCGGTCATCGACAGCATGACAGACGCCCTTATCATGGTTGACGTAGCTGGGCAGGTTGCTGTGGCAAACCCGGCCGCACTTTCAACGTTCGGGATTTCTCCCGGCGAGGCTATCCACAACCGCCTTATGCAGGTTGTTCGCGACTATGAGATCGCTCGGCTAGTCAGCGCTGCCATCTCAGATGGAAGGCAGCATGCTGCCCAGATCTCTTATGGTCAGGACCGGCGTCCCTTGGAGGTGTCCGCCACTCCCATGGAGCGCCACGGGGGGGTCGCAGTTCTCCTAATTACACGCGACTTGTCCGAGCTCTATCGGCTTGAGCGCGTTCGTAGGGAGTTCGTGGCCAACGTCTCCCACGAGCTCCGGACTCCTCTCGCCTCCGTCAAGGCCTCTGTCGAGACTCTACAGGGGGCGGCGGCGAATGACCCCGCTGCCACGGCCGAATTCCTCGAGCACGTCAACACCGAGGTCGACCAGATGTCGTCCCTCGTTCAAGAACTCCTAGACCTCGCAACCCTCGAGGCTGGGAAGGCTCAACTCGCCCCAGCACCTACGGATATGACTCCGTTGATCAATAGCGCTGCTGACCGCGTACGCCCTCGAGCGTCTCGACAAGGGATCTCCATTGAGGTAGATGTTCCGGCGAGCTTGCCCGTAGTCCTCGCGGACCGACCTGCTGTGGACCGCGTAATGCAAAACCTTCTAGACAACGCCCTCAAGTTCACACCACCTGACGGCCACATCGACGTAACAGCCCGGGCAAGCGAGGAGGCCGTGGAGGTGTCGGTCGCCGACACAGGGGAGGGCATCCTCCCCGAACACCTTCCGCATGTTTTTGAGCGCTTCTACAAAACCGACCCTTCTCGATCCACGGTCGGCACGGGCTTAGGTCTCGCGCTGGTCAAACATACGGTGCAGGCCCTTGGTGGCACAATCGAAGCACGGAGCCAGCCTGGCGAGGGGTCCGTGTTCCTCTTTACGCTCCCCAAAGCCAACGGGCGCTTCGCTGACAGCAGGCCAGGCACAACTTCTCTCAATTCTCCTTAACCTGCTCCCAAACTGGTATCTCGTCATATAATGTCCTGCCCCAGGAGGCTCTCACATGGAATTCCGCTTCACTCCAGAAGAAGAATCTTTTCGGGCCGAAGTCCGTGACTTCATACGAACTGAAACGCCGGAGCCTCTTCGCGACAGCGGCGGCGGAGAGAGTAGCTTTTCCACAAAGAACTGGCCCTACACCTTGGACTTTCGCAAAAAGCTCGGGGCTAGGGGCTGGATAGCGATCTCATGGCCGAAGGAGTACGGAGGCCTGGGGGAGTCGCTGGTCAAGCAAGCCATCCTCAAAGAGGAGCTCTCGTATTGGCGCGCTCCTATGCTCGATCCGCAGGCCTACCAGCTCGGGCCTGCTCTAATTGTGCACGGCACCGACGAACAAAAGAGGCGTTACCTTCCCGGCATCGCCTCCGCAGACGACGTCTGGTGCCAAGGGTTCTCAGAGCCCAACGCTGGCTCCGATCTCGCTGGGTTACAGACCCGAGCCGAGCAGGATGGAGACGATTTCGTTATAACTGGGCAGAAGATCTGGACGTCTGGCGCGCACCTAGCCGAGTACATCCACCTCCTCGCTCGAACTGACCCAGAGGCCCCCAAGCATCGCGGCATCTCTTATTTTCTCTTCTCTATGAAAACCCCTGGTGTCACGGTTAAGCCAATTCGGCAGGCCAACGACGGTGAGGGCTTCAACGAAGTCTATTTCGACAACGTCCGGGTTCCCAAGGACTCCGTCTTCGGGGAGTTAAACAGGGGCTGGTACGTCGCGACCACCACTCTTGATTTTGAGCGCTCGAATGTCGCTGGAGCCGCAGGTTCGCAGCGCAACCTAGACGACCTTGTCGAATACTGCCGCAAGACGTCCCACCTCGGCAAGCCGCTAATCGAACATCCCACGGTGCGCCACCGGCTTTCAGAATGCGCTATCGAGATCCAGGTCGCCAGGATGCTGTCATACCGGGTTCTCTCGCTGCAAGATAGGGGCGGGGTTCCTAATATGGAGGCCTCTCTTGCCAAACTCTTTTCCGTGGACATCTCGGGAAACCTCGCGGTCCGGGCCATGGAAGTCCTGGGTGTTGCTGGCCAGGTGCACGCCGGTAGCGGCCATTCACCGATGAATGGCCTGCGCCTCTCCCATTACCTCTCCACTATGTGCAAGGTTGGGGGTGGCTCTCAGGAGATTCAGCGCAACATCATCGCCACAAGAGGCCTCGGCCTGCCCCGCTAGCAGTCTTTTGGCTCCGGTACCTCGTCCAGCGCTATTTGCAACGGCTTCGCCCTTATTCTGATCCAGACTCCGAGCTGCACCACCGCTGACACCATGCCGATTGCCGCCAGCGCTGACTTTGGCCCTATCGCCTCGGCCAGGCCTCCCAGCATCAGGTGCCCCACCGGGGCGATCCCCCAAATCACCGCACGGAAAGCAAACACCCGCCCGGCTATTTCGCTCGGCGCTAGCTGTTGAACCATAGCCATGTTGATTGCAAGGAAGACGGATTGGGTCATCCCGGCGCCAACCATGATCGCCACCGACAGCGACAGCCATTCCGACTGGGAGAACGCAATCAATACTAGCCCTTGTGCTATCCCTGCACCAATCATGACCCCGGGCATGGGCCGGGAGACGTTGAGGGCTGCTAGTAGGAAGGCCGCTATCAAGCCGCCGATGCCGGCTGCCGTGAACAACAGACCGAGCTCCGAACCTCCAACCTCCAGAACGTCTCGCTGAAATACCGGGAGTAGGGCCATGTATCCCGTTGCAAAAACGGTGAAGAGGGCCGCAGAAGAAATTACTGCGGTCAAGCTGTGCGAGCTCCGGATGAAGCGGACCCCCTCAAAGAATGACTCTTTTGCTGAGGTCGTGGTGTCTGCAGTAGGACGACGTGAAGGGAGCTTCGTGGCCGTCAGCATACCCAACACGGCGAGACCAAAGGCTACGAAGAGTGCAACGTGCGCACCTCCCGCCTCAATTGTGAATCCTGCGACTCCTGGGGCTATCGCCATCATCCCATTAAGGACGAGCGTGAAATGCACGACCGCGTTTGTCGCCACCGCGCGTGGAACCAAGTCTCCGATCATGGCTTGTCTCACCGGGAGGGTCGCCCCCGTTACCGCCCCTCCCAGTAGCGAAAAGGCCATGAGCAAGCCGATCGTCATGCCGCCGAACGCCGTAACGACGGCGGCGATGATAACCAGGGCCGAGTTTGCCGCCTCGGAAGCGACCAACATCACTCGCCGATCAACTCGGTCCGCCAGCGTCCCTCCAATTAAGGGCAGGATGAGTAACGGAAGGGACCAAAGCCCAAAAGAAAGGGTCACCAAAAAGGGAGACGGCGTGAGCTCTTGTGCCAGGAAACCCCTAACCAACTGCTGCATGTGGACCGAAGCGAATGTCATCACCGAGGTCAACCAGAACCAGCGATAACTTGGGTAATGAAAGGCCTGCAGTCCACGGATCGGGGTTCGGGGTTCTTTAGACGGCATTCTGGTCGGTTGCTCCAAGCCGGTTTTCAGTATAGGCCACGAGCCCCCTTCAGTTGCGGCGCCCCTTCCCTTCCCGTATGATTTCCCAGTATCGTCACGCAGTTCCGAACTTATAGGTGTTTTCTCATGGCGACTATCAATTTAGCTGCTTCTCCAAGGGCCCTCTTCGGCAAGAAAGCCCGTTTCCTTAGAAGGGCTGGGATCACACCAGCAAACCTCTATGGGGCCGGGGTCGAGTCAACCGCTCTCCAGGTAGAAACCAAAGCTTTACTCCGCACCATCGTTGCCACGACCCGAAACACCCTCGTTGAGCTTACCGTTGAGGGTGAAGCCGACTCGCGCACAGTATTCATCTGGCGCGTTCAGCGAGACCCTCTAACTGAAGAGATCCTTCACATCGACCTCTTCCATGTAGAGGCCACCCGCACGATGCGAGCAACCGTCCCCGTTCGTCTGCAAAATATCGACCCCGAACTAGACAAGTTCAGCAAGCGCGTCAATCAATTCCTTAACGAAGTCGAAGTTGAAACGCTACCCGCTGACCTTCCGGAAGAAATCCTCTTGGATGTCTCGGCTCTCCAAGAACTCGACGACGACATAGCAGTGGGCGCCATCACGATCAGCGACAAGGTAACTATCCTCACCGACCCAGAGCTAGTCATAGCCAAGGTTGGCGAGATTGTCGATATCGTCGAGGAGGAGCCAGAAGAGGCGCTCGAGGGAGCAGGCGAAGGTGAAGGTGAGGGTGAGGCCCCGGAAGCCGGGGGAGACACTCCCAGAGAGGCCCCGGAAGCCGGGGGGCCCGAGGAAGCCTAGCTCGGTAGTCGCGACCCTACGAAGTCCTTTCGGCCAGCGACGAACGCTTTTGCTGCCATCGCCCGTTTCCCTTCGGGTCTCAGAACAGCAACCGCCAGTGCTCCTCTACCGGTGGCGACCACAACCGCCTGTTGTTTATCCTCCGTCACCGTTCCTGGTTTAGCTCCGGTTGTTCCGGTTGGAACAGCCTCTAATATCTCGATTCGAGATCCGCGCCAGAAGGTAAAACTCCCCGGCCAGGGCTGGAACGCTCGCACCTGGCGCCAGATCTCAGCCGCACTTTGTCCCCAATCAATCCGGCCGTCCTCTCTGTCCACCAGATTCGTTAGGGTCGCAGCCTCATTCTCCTGTGGCTGAGGGGCCACTTCATCCGCGAGCCAACGTTCCACTGTACCCCTCATTAGTGCTGCCCCCCTCACCGCCAGTCTCTCCCCCAACGTCTCACCAGTGTCGGTTGCCTCAATCGGCTCCTCTTCTTGGGCGAGTATCGGGCCTCTATCCAAACCCTCATCCAGCACCATCACCGTCACGCCTGTCACTTCATCTCCGTTAAGGATGGCAGCGGGTATTGGAGACGGGCCGCGGTATTTTGGTAGCAACGACGGGTGTAGGTTGAGAAACCCTTTGGTCGGCACCTCCAACATGTCCTTTGGTATAAGCTTGCCGTATGCGACAACGACTCCGACGTCTGGCTCGAGTGAAGCCATCTCCTTAAGGGCGCTGTCTCTTTTTAGGAATTCCGGGGTTCGCACCTCGAGTCCCAATTCTCCGGCCCGCCGCTTCACTGGGCTCTCTAAAACACGTCGGCCGCGACCTGACGGGCGGTCCTTTTGGGTGTAGACAGCTACGACTTCGTTGGGCCCTCCCACAATCGCCTCCAATGACGGAACAGCAAACTCGGGAGTCCCCAAAAATATGACCCTTGCCATGGAATTGATTATAGGCTCACACGGACGCCCCCATGTCGCTCTACCCTCCGCGAAACCCGCCATATGAAGGCAAACCTGTTTGTCGTTTCGGAAGCCCCCTCGAAATCCGCCCTAAATCGTCGCCTGGAACCCTTGACCCCGCTTTTGCCCCGTGTGGTAGCGTTGCGACGAAGATTACCAAGCAACTTCCCGTACCGGGATTTCGCGCCCAATATCGGCTAGGAGTACCTCTTTGCCCCCTCCCTCCTCTTCGTCCCGGGAAGTCTGGTCCGCAGTTCTTGGAAGACTCCAACTCGAGGTGGCGCGCCACAACTTCGACACATGGCTCAAAGATACGGTTGGGCTGGAATCGCGTGGCGAAGGCTTCGTGGTTGGGGTCCCCAGTGCATTTGTTGCTGAATGTCTTGAGAAGCGAATGGGGCCCTTGGTTGCTCAAGCCCTGAAGCGCCAAACCGGTCGGGACTGGAAGATTCGTTATGAGGTTGTTGGCCAAGGTCCCGTTGCGGCTCCGGCTACCGCCCTGTCCGTGAGCGCACCATCGGGGCGTGGGCGTAGACCAGGCCGAGAGTTTAAAGAGCCCGGCGCTGCCCTCAACCCTCGCTATACATTCGACACGTTTGTCGTTGGGAAGGCTAACCGATTCGCTCACGCAGCAGCCATAGCGGTGGCCGAACGTCCCGGCTCAGAATATAACCCCTTGTTCATTCACGCAGGCGTAGGCCTGGGCAAGACCCACTTGCTCCACGCTATTGGGCACTCCGTAGCCGAACAGGGCCAGCGTTTCCTCTATGCCAGCGCTGAACATTTCACAAATGATTTTGTCACCGCTCTTCGGGAGAATCGCGTCGAGGCGTTTCGGGATAAGTACCGGCAAACAGACGTGCTTCTCATCGACGATATCCAGTTCATCGCTGGAAAAGAGCACTCCCGCGAGAGCTTCTTCCACACCTTTAATGACCTCCACACATCGGGCAAGCAGATCGTCATTACAAGCGATAGCCGCCCGAAATCGATACCTCTCCTAGAGGAACGGCTTAGCTCTCGTTTCGAAGGTGGTCTGACTGCCGACATTAACCCTCCTGACCTGGAGACCCGTATGGCCATCCTCGGTGCCAAGGCCGACCAAGCAGGAGTGCACCTGAAGGATGACGTCGTAGAGATGCTAGCCCGCAAGTTCCTCCGGAACGTGCGCGAGCTCGAGGGAGGGCTCAATAAGCTGCTTGCTATGTCTCAGATGGGTCATCGGTCGATCGACTTAGCTCTCGCCCAACAGGCCGTCGTCGACATCCAGAGTGATCCGGTCCGGGTCCGCACTTATCACCCTACAGATATTATCGGCATAGTCGCCTCTTACTACGGCCTCACCCCCGAAGGCCTCGCTGCTAGCACCCGAAAACAAAACGTTGCTCACGCTCGCCAAGTTGCTGCCTACCTCCTTCGACAACAGACTGCGCGCTCGCTGGCCGACATCGGTAGGCTCCTCGGCGACCGGGGCCACTCAACGGTTCTTCGGGCACACGCGAAGATCGCTGCGCTTATCGACGTAAACTCGGACCTCCGCCGCCAGATTGGCGAGATTTGTGACGCCCTTGATCGGCGTGCTGCCCGATCCGCCTCCTGACCAGATCGGGCAAGAACCTGTGCGTATCCTGGGCCTTTCTGTGCTTAACTGTCCTTTTTTGTGCACACTATCGTCAGGCCATCCATAGTAGCCTCGCGCGGCAAGCACCCATCTGCACCAGTCCCTGGAAGAACGCACACCTGCTGCGCACTGCTTTCCAGCGCCACTTCCTTCAAGTGCAAGCCTCACCCGGGCCATTTGCACACCTTTATAAGTATTGCTATTAAAGTACTATTACAGATATCTATGTCTCCTTTTATAGACAATGTCAGAATCACTGTGCGCTCGGGGGCGGGCGGAGATGGTGCTGTCAGCTTTCGACGAGAGAAAGGCGTGCCCAAGGGTGGACCGGATGGGGGAAGGGGAGGAAGTGGCGGAAGGGTGGTGGTTCGCGGTAACAGTCACCTGAGCACCCTGAGCGGATTTCGGAGGAAGCGCGAGTTCACTGCGGAACGGGGACAGAATGGCCGGGGCAAGGATATGTACGGCCGCAAAGGGAAGGACACGATCATTGCGGGCCCAGTGGGAACTGAAGTGTGGGTGGAGGAGAGCGGTGGACCCACTCTGGTTGCGGACCTAACAGATCCTGAGGGAGAGTATGTCGCTGTTCTTGGAGGTAAAGGAGGCAAAGGGAATGCAGACTTTGTCTCCTCCACGCAGCAGGCTCCATACATAGCCGAGAAAGGCGGGCGCGGGCAGGAACAGAAGATCCTTTTTGAACTGAAGCTAATGGCCGACGTGGGAGTAATTGGGAAGCCCAATGCAGGAAAGTCGACCCTATTGCAGGCAGCAACGGGGGCGTCTCCCAAAATCGCTAACTATCCCTTCACTACCCTCGAGCCGCAGCTGGGCGTCGTTACTTTAGGATGGGAAAGCTTCGTTCTGGCGGAAGTTCCGGGCCTGATTGAAGGGGCACATCAAGGAATTGGCTTGGGCCATGAGTTTCTACGCCACGCGACCCGAACACGTGTCCTTATCCACCTAGTGGACGGAAATGAGCCAGACCTGAGAGCAGCCGTGAACGAGATTAATGAGGAGATTAGAGCCTACGGAGCGGGACTAGATATAAAGCCCCAGATATTGGCTGTGAATAAGATCGATATGCCCGAAGTCCAATGCCGAACCGAGGAAATTGAAAGAGACCTCAAGTGGTTTGATGGTCCCCTGGTTTTCTTGTCCGGGGCAGCAGGTGTCGGCGTTGAGGACCTGATGAAGAAAGCAGCGGCCGCTGCTCGGGCCGCTCGAGAAACGGAAAAACCCGAGGCGCGGCCATTGGCGATGAAGGTTACTGCCACAGAAGAAGAAAAGCTGGGGGTAAAGAGGGTTGAAGAAGGTGTGTTTCGGGTAGAACACACCAGGGCAGAGAGCCTCGTTGAGGGAAGTGACCTTGGAAAGTGGGCAGGTCGCGCACAATTGAAGTTGCAGCTTGATCGGCTTGGCATAACCACCGCCCTTGAAGAGGCGGGGATCGAAGCCGGGGACGTCGTTCACTTTGGAAATGTCGAGCTTGAGTGGTGAGGTATAGGCAATGACAGTTGCCATTTTCGGCGGGACTTTTAATCCGATACACAGCGGCCATCTTATTGTTGCCAGGGAAGTCTTGGAGCAGCTGGGGTTGAGCAAGGTCATCTTCGTTCCTGCTGGCAGGCCTTGGATGAGGAAGGACGAGGAGCTGGAGGCGCCGGAGGACCGCCTGAGGATGGTTGATCTGGCAATTAGGGAAGATGGGGACTTCCGGAGCTCGCGGGTAGAGATAGATCGTGAAGGAGAAACATACACGCTTGATACCCTCAGGGCCTTTCCTTCCAGTGAGGGTCTGCCGGTGGTCATTGTCGGGGCAGATGCGTTGGCAGAACTTCCAAAGTGGAAGGGGGCAGTAGAGGTTGCGCAGAGAGCACGGATCGCCGCTGTGGGACGTCCAGGAACTGACGTGAAGGCGACCGTCGATGTCGTAACTGACAGGGTCCCCGGCCTGCAGGTTGAAGTTGTTGATGCCCAACCCGTTGGGGTGAGCGCTACTCAGATAAGAGGGCGACTGAGGAAAGGACAGACGATCCGGAATCTTGTTCCGCCCGCAGTCGAGGAATACATTAGGGACCGTGGGCTCTATGCCTCTCTACAGAGGAAGCGCGGGCAACTCTTGAAACACCCCGATCCCCGTGTCGAGCGCGTGAAGCAAATTGAGGAGGAGAAGGCGGTCTTAAAGGGAAGCTTCAAGCTCGCATCCGGTGCGACGAGCACATATTATCTGGATGGACGAAAGGCTACGCACGACTCTGAGGGAGCGGCGTTAATTGGAGAGATTGTAGCGGATCTTATAGGAGGGGACGTGAGGGCTGTAGGCGGCCCAGCGACGGCAGCAAACCCGATCATAACGGCGACACAGCTAGCCGCACACCGCCGGGGACGCAAACTTGACGGGTTCTACGTAAGGGCGGAGGCGAAGACCCATGGCACAAAACGCCTCGTCGAAGGGAACCTGCCAGGACCCGGTCAGGTGGTGGTGATTGTAGATGACACGATGACGACGGGAGGATCGGTGTTCCATGCAATCGCCGCTGTTGAGGCAGAAGGCTGCAATGTCGAGCGCGTGATCCTGGTTGTGGATCGCGGAGAAGGCGGCGCGGAGGCGCTTCGTGCAAAAGGCTACGAGATGACAGCGCTATTGACAGCGGACGCCGAGGGTAATCTTAGCTACGGGCTACGAACCTAGAAAGCTCGACCAGCTTGAAACTGTCACGTCATATACCCTGGGACGTCTTGTCGACGGAAAGGCCGCCGCGCTACACGTCTAGGTTCTTAACAGACTTTGCGTGGCTCTGGATGAACGCCTTACGAGGAGCCACCTCTTCGCCCATGAGAGTGGTGAATGCGCTCTCGCAATCGGTGGGATTGTCGATGTCGACTTTGAGAAGCGTGCGCGTGTCGGG
>CAZUGG010000157.1:0-2841 GCA_964619905.1 uncultured Dehalococcoidia bacterium | reverse complement strand
TTGTTTGAGTAGTTCGTTGACCATTTGAGAGTCACCGAACTTTACGTTGTGGTCTATTAGGCCCCTATCGACAGATTCCATTGCCCAAGCGATCGAAGAGCCTGCACTAATTGTGTCCATGCCGAGTTCATCACAGAGGTTAGCTGACAGGACGACTGCGTCAGGGTCACTCACTCCGACTAGAGGGCCGAGGGCGAAAAGGCTTTCGTACTCCATTCGTGCACTCGTCGGTTGGTCGGTGTTTATGGTGGTAAGGATCTTTTCGCAACCAATAGTGCAATTCGCGCAATGGGCGTTTTTCGCGTTGTGTGAAGACAACAAGGATTCGGCGCTGAGCAAGTCGGCTTCGTCGAAAGTAGCCTGTTGGAAATTTTTGGTGGGAAGGACCCCTAACCGGTTGAAGACGGCGAGGTTTGCTGTTGTGCCTAGGATCCGGTATTTCTCGGTGGAGGGGCCAAGACTGGCCTCGGTAAGATTAGCGGCATAGGTATTGAGCGCATCTTCGTTGGCGAGGTCCATGGGTTGAGTGCCCCGAATTGCAATAGCTTTGAGGCGTTTCGCCCCCATAACTGCGCCTGGCCCGGTTCGACCGGCCTGCCTTCCACCGTCATTTGCGATCGAAGCGTATGGAACTAGGTTCTCTCCTGCTGGTCCGATGCACGCTACCCGGAAGCCTGGCAGCCTTTGCTTAACCTCGGCCTCAGTTTCCGAAGTGGTCATCCCCAGTAGGTCCGTGGACGGTTCGAGGGAAGCATAGTCGTTGTCCAGTACGAGGACCGACCATTCCGGAGCAACACCCGTGATAACTATCGCATCGACACCTGTGCGTTTGAGTTGAATGGCGAGGTGACTCGAGGACAAAGAGTCTCCGATGAACCCGGTAAGAGGGGACTTCGTGACGATAGCGAATTTGCTGGTAGTGGTCAGGCGTGTGCCAGTAAGAGGGCTTCCAACAAATATTAGGGGGTTATCAGATCCAAGAGGGTTGGTGCCAGCAGCGGAGTAGCGGTACAGAAGGTATGTCCCGAGCCCAATTCCGCCAATAAATCGCGTAAAGACATGGTCGGGAAGGGTCTCAAGGAGCTGCGCGCCCGATGAGATGTCGATCGTCAATATTCTTCCAGAGTAGCCGTGCATCATCAGCCACCGGAGTCAGCAGATAACACAATTAACGCGTCACCCGCCTGCAGACGTATGTCGAGGTCATCGACAAAGGACACTCCGTTGATATTAAGCGCATAGCCCGGAAGTAGTCGCGTTCCGTTTGCGTCCGAGACTTTGCCCGAAAGTTCCGGGCAACGTTCGATTAACCCCACTATCGCGTCCCGTACTGTAGCTTCAATGGGTAGTGAGACTAGGAGGCTCTTCTTCCCTGCTGTAAGACGGGCGATCCCAAATAATTCGACTTGGCAAGAGACGGAGGATATGGTCACGTTAGTGGCGATCCTTGGCGAGCGCAATCGCGCGATCGAGATCGCCCTGAGTGTTCACGTTGAAGAAACTTAAAAGATTCGGGTCGAGCAGAAGGATCTGGGTCTCGTCGACTTCCCGAACACGAACCTTGTCGAAAAACCCAGTAATCTTGAGCTGGTTTTGGTCGAGGGAATCGTGAATGGGGCCGAGGCATTGCTTGGAATAAATGGCGTGGGTGGGCTCTGGTCGACCGCCGAGAAGTGGCACCACCACGTCGTGCCCAGGGACAATACCCAACATGTGTGAAATAAGTTCTTGATTGAGGAAGGGCATGTCGCCAGCAACAACGAGCGCCCATGGGGACGAGGCCTTGGTTAGGCCTGAATAAATCCCGCCTAGAGAGCCCTTTCCAGGGAAGAGGTCGGAAGCAACGGTAACGTCCTTGGGGAGAGGCAACGCCACAGCATCACGTTGTTCGGCTACTACCACGACCAACTCGTCGCAAATGTGACGCAGTCGATCGAGAACGTGAATGATCAGTGGTCGTCCTTGGAACGACTCTACGAGTTTATCCCGGCCGAGACGGCGGCTCTTCCCTCCGGCCAAGACCACTCCTGTTAACGGCGTAGGCATGCCGCATTCTACCAGGCGGATAACGTCGGCACCCGTGGGTGGAGCAATTGTTGATGCGTTGGGGTGTAAGCGGGACTCGGGGACGGAATCGGCAAGACCGAAGGTCGGTTAGAGATGGTGATTAAATGAGCAAAGACTCTCTTTGCTGGTGGTTAGTAGGCCCTAACCGATAATTATGTTCTGATCTCGATGGTTTGGGGATCACTGGCATTGCCGATCCCCCAAGTTGGGATGACTGCGCTGAAGGCACCCGCCATGCCGCCACCGACTACAACGTGGATTTTATCCGGATCCAGTAGTGCCGGGACCGACTCGTCAGAGTCAAAGTCTTCTGCCAACTGGCCGACGCTTTTATAGTAGGACGCAGGTCGATTGGCCTTTTCCTGGAGAAAGGTTTTTAGCTGAGACTTGGACCAGGATGAGCGCTCTAGGTGGGCTACGTGTTCTGGGCCCAGTACGAGGACGAAGTGCCCGAAGCCGGGACCACAATCAGCGATAGCTTGCGCTATACGTGTGAGAAGGGACTCTACGGGTTTATTTGTCAGTGAGTGGATCTGGTGTGGGCTCAGGACGTTGATGGTTGTTACCGCGCTGACATCTTCCTGCAAACCATTGTCCACGTGAAGGGGTTGCCAAGGCGATAATTCTTCGTTCTCCGCGATGCAAAAGGAGAACTTACCTGGATGCCCAAGGCAACTCATGTCGACTTCTCCTGGACGGTTGCCTAGTACATTGATATGAATAAGCCGTATGGCTCTCCCGATTGTTGCATTTGGGCGGCACCCAGGGCCGAAG
>CAZUGG010000156.1:0-3102 GCA_964619905.1 uncultured Dehalococcoidia bacterium | reverse complement strand
GCGGCAGCGATAACAGAGTTGACCCCTACCCTAGGTTCAGCCTCGGGAAACGTCGACGACAACCTCAAGATCCCTCTGGTCGCGGGCGCTCTCATGGAATTGGCTTCTCAATGGCTTGTCTGAAGCTAACCGCAACTTCTTGTCACGTTCTAGTGGTGTCCGGTACACTACTGTCGGACTCTGTAACCTTTCTTTAAGAGGCACCCCTCTTGGTGACTATCGCAGTTGACCTCATGGGTGGTGACCGTGCACCCGATGAGATCGCTAAGGGCTCGTTCCGAGCCGCCCACGATCTTGACATCGAGATCAAGCTCGTCGGCCAGGAAGACGTTCTTGCCAAGCAATTCAAAAGGCGGGGCAGGCGCAACGGCCGCGGCTCGGCAAAAGAAGCTGCCGAAATAGTGGGCATGAGCGATGCTCCTACTGCTGCGTGGCGGGCCAAGAAAGACTCCTCGATTTCCGTAGGCCTTGAACTCGTTCGCACGGGCGAAGCCCAAGCCTTTGTTTCCGCAGGGAATTCGGGTGCCATTGCCGCAGTCTCCCTCTTCACGCTCGGCATGATGCCCGCGACGGAACGCCCCGCCATCGCCACGTTGTATACAACACTCGACGGGCATGTGGCCATCATGCTGGACCTCGGTGCCAACGTCGATTGCCGACCCTCCTTGCTGGCCGAATTCGGCCAGCTCGGAAGTGAATTCATGACTAAGGTTTTCCAGGTCCCCTCCCCCCGAGTCGCCCTAGTCAACATCGGCGAGGAGAAAAATAAAGGAACCAAACTCGTTCGCGACGCCTACGAGCTTTTGGAGAAAACCCAGCTTAATTTCATCGGCAACGCCGAAGGCTTCGATATCCCCAAGGGTAAAGCAGACGTGTTCATCATGGACGGCTTCACAGGTAACGTCGTGCTGAAACTTGCGGAGGGGCTTGCCGACTCAATCTTCACCTCAATCAAACACTCACTTCGCCAGAGCCTCGCCGCCCGAATAAGCCAGCTTCTCTGGGGACCAGCGCTGCGATCCACTTTGACACATTGGGATTACAGTAGGATTGGGGGCGCGCCGCTCCTGGGAGTCCAAGGAACCGTGGTCATGGCCCATGGCCGGAGTGACGCCAAAGACATCGAAAACGCCATAGGTTTGGCTGTGCGAATGGTCCGTGAAGGCTGGAGCAGCTCTCCCGATCCTGCGAAACTTGGAGCGGATCCCGCGCATCTCAATGCATAGTTATTCCATATAGTCGTCTCTGAAGGAGGTTTGCACACGTGTCCAAAGCAAAAGAGGTTACCGATAGCAGTTTCGAGGAGCAAGTGGTCGACGCCACGACACCGGTCGTTGTTGATTTCTGGGCCGTGTGGTGTGGGCCCTGCCGCATGGTCGCGCCCATAGTGGATGAGCTAGCCGAAGAGTACGACGGCAAGGTCAGCTTCGCAAAACTGAACGTCGACGAAAATCCTGAGGTCTCTATGAAGTATGGGATTCGAAGCATCCCGACATTACTCGTCTTTAAGGACGGCAAGCCGGTCGATCAGATAGTAGGCGCGCTGCCCAAGAAAGAGATGCAGAAACGCGTGGAGGCGGCAATCGCCTAGTCACAGCCATGGGGGAGGATAGGTCCCGGTGGGCTTCGCGGGCTTCAAACCCGTTGGCGGGCACCCTTCGGTGTCCGCGGTGGGTTCGACTCCCACCTTCTCCCGCCACTATGACACTACTGCGGCTAAAGGAAGTTCTACCCTGAACCAAATGGTTACCCTTGGTCAGTTGGGTTGGGTTCCAAACACGATGCCGCGGCCAGAATCGAGAAGGTAGCCAGTCGCGACCGCGACTTCCGCATTGGGAACCTGGCGTTTGCCAGCCCGACCCATGAGTTGCAACACCGAATCGAGTATCTGGGAGATACCGTGCGTCCGCCCCGAGCCCAGATTCCCACTTGACGTATTGAGAGGGAGCGTGGGCTGATTCATCCATGAAAAGCCCTCCCCTTCGCCACAAAATCCAAGCGCTTCCGCCCACATTGGGGTGAGCATGCTGAACCCATCCTAAAGATTCGCGACTGAGACATCTTTCGGTCCCACACCAGACTGACGCCACAAATGCTCACCAACCAGAGCGCCACACTTCATGAACTCTTCAAACGAAAGCACGAGGCTCTTAGGTGCCGAGACGGGCGCTGATGTCCCCCGAATATAAACGGGCTTGTTTCTGAGATCTTTCGCACGATCTCCGGTGGTGAGTACAAACGCTGCACATGCTTGTACAGGGATGTCACAGTCGTGAATGCATAGTGGATAACTAATCATGCGCGACGTCATGTAATCCTCAACCGTTAGCGGCCCACCACCATGTTGTGCCCAATATCCATACTCCCACTCAAGGGCCCTATCGCGATTCTTTGACGCGAACTCGGCCATCTGCTCCCTTGTACCTCCATACAAATGCATGTGCCGTTGAGCGTAATGCGCGAAGCTACCAGGGGCGAAAATCCCGTAAGGACCTCTAAACTGGGCCCTGCCCTCCGCCGTGGTCGGACTGCTAGCACCGTAACGACGCCCCGCTGGATTGTATAAACCCCGAAAAGCCAGCGCGTATCGGGACGCCCCAGCCCTCACCGCATGTGAAGCCTCGATGAGGCAGTGCTGGGAGGAACCTGCAACTACCGATTCTGTCCAGTTCGCTTCCAAATCCAGTGCGTTGATCATGAAAGCGGGGTTCAGCGTGTTCACACCTATGAGCTCAGGCTCACCTAACTCGAAGGGCATGTAGCTGGCTGTAGCCACACCATCTATGTCTGAGGGTTTCAGGCCAGCATCTTCTATGGCCCTTTTGCACGCATCGATGGCCAGAAGGCCCAATGGAACATCGGCACGCCGATAAACTTCTGAGTGACCGACGCCAACAACAGCGGCTTTGTCTCCAGTAACCGACATACTGACCTCCTTCAAATCAACTGCCCTGTTAGTCTCTGCGGTCTTATGAGAGAGGCCTACTCTCTCATATCTACAATTGGTCGGACGGCCCTTGGCGCTATCGTTGCAAGTGGAACTGCGGAATAAACCGGCCGGGCACCAATTCCTCGAACTCCACCTCAACAGATAATCCCGTC
>CAZUGG010000155.1:0-4630 GCA_964619905.1 uncultured Dehalococcoidia bacterium | reverse complement strand
CCGTGCTGCGACTGTGGTACCGAAGCGATAAAAGAGTGCGGCTGCTCGCGGAACCGCTGATGCCAATCTCTCCAGTAGTCAATGGTCGTTGGAACCACTTCAGCCGCCTCTCGGAGCCCATGAGCGACACGCTCAGGGGTGATCTTGTCCGGTTTGTCATCCGCTCCGACCCTCTCGATCCGGACAGTCATCGGTTCCTCTTGATGCCAAGCGCCGAAGAATTGGCGTACCAAAATGGTGTCTGTTTCTGGAGTCGTCTTAATCCAATTCCCATCGTGGTGATCAGGACTCAGCACAAGTTCAAAGCTTCCGTCCCAGGCTACGTCAAGATCCTTACCAAGCAATTGATCCACGGCCGCACCCAACAGCAACTCAGTCCCCCTGACATGGCCTTCCCGAACGTCATCCAGTGGCTTCTGGGCAGTGAAAACGATGTACGCGGCTCCTCCGCGTTGTCCGACAATCCGATAGGTGTGTGTCCCATCGATCGCTGCCCTCAGATAGAGACAGTCAGGGTTGTCACCGCCCCATTTCCGTTCAGGGGACATGATTCGGAAAAACTGGGGGTGAAGCGGGTCGGTGTGTTCCAAACCGGCAAGCAACCCGCTGGCGATCAGCCGGGATGCATATTGAAATCCTGTTGCCCTCTCAAAACCTGTCACCGGAGCCGGGTCTCTGAAGATAGCCTCGTCGACGTCTTTCAGACGATCGCAAAATGCGTGCCATGCCTCTCTTAAGCTTTTATCGTGCTGGTTATCTCCGTAAGACATGTCGCCCCCTCTGAATCTATAGCATTGCGCAACGACTAATGACGCCGAAATCGTAATCACCGTTAAGTGAGTCGGCAATGCAAGTTTGAAACTGCACCTCTTGCATCAGCCTCGATTTAACGTCCGGTTCCAAATCGCGTGTACATGTGGAACGCGCGGGCAACTCGCAAATCGTGTGGATATCTCGTTGCACTTCAGAGCTTGTGCTATACTTCCCGTTGATTCCTGGCTATCGCAACGTGCCGTTGACCTCGCTCAACCCATTTCTTTAGAAGGCTGTCTCTGGGGTTCGTGTCGCGCTTGCTTCCCGGGTACCAGCTTCGCGGACACGAAAGGGCACGGCATGAATATCTACGTTGGAAATCTCTCTTATCAGTCGACCGAAGAAGACGTCGAAGCGGCATTCGCCGCATACGGAAAGATCGAAGCTGTACGGGTTATAACAGACCCCTACACAAGCCGGTCGCGAGGCTTCGCCTTCGTTGAGATGACAGACGACACCGAAGCGCAGGCAGCCATTGACGCGATGAACGGAAAAGAGCTTCAGGGTCGACCTCTAACCGTCAACCAGGCAAGACCACGCACTGGCGGTGGCGGTGGCGGCGGCGGCGGTCGCAGGGACTACTAAGGCTTCCACTGAAGCGCATCGGCCCAGTCCCGTGTAATTTAGCTTTCGTTACCCGATAAGCCGTCCGGGGTGGGCACGCTGCGCCTTTCGGATATTCACGGCGTCTTCACGCAAGCTTCCTTTGGACGGTCTGTGGCTAAAAAAGCCGACATTCCCTAACCGTCAACATCACATCGCGCCAAGCACCTAGCTAAGATTAGGCAGAGCTCCAAAGGCGTTGTCGGAGCCCAAACCCGGACCTTGGTGACGCGCACCGTTCTCAATCTCGGTACATCACCATACAGCCAGCCATCGGTCCGGCAGCATTGGCAGCAACCGCCACTTTGGCGTCAGGGGTCTGTCGAGGCCCACAGTGGCCCCTAAGCTGATCCACTGCCTCGATGACATGGCTGATTCCGTGCACGCGACCAATATTCAGCATGCCCCCGTTGGTATTGGTCGGCAGCTTACCACCTAAGGCCGTATTCCCCTCCGACACAAACGGACCAGCTTCGCCACGTCCACAGAGTCCAAGCGCCTCCAGCCACTGCATCGTGATGATTGTAAAGCCGTCATATAGTTGAGCCGTGTCAACATCCTGTGGTCCAAATTGAGAGCGCTGCCACATTGCATTCGCAGCGAATATAGGAGCGCTATTTGTCATGTCGGGCCACTGGAACCATTGCGGGCGTGGTCCCGTTCCAAGAGACCATGCGTCGACCAACACCACTGGCTGTCTCATAGAGAGTGCTCTCTCAGCAGTAGTCACGATAACAGCCCCTGCGCCGTCCACGGGGAGATCGCAGTCAAGCAACCGTATCGGCTCGGAAATGTACCGCGAGGCGAGATAATCTTCCATCGTGATCGCCTCTCTGAAGATCGCTCGTTCGTTTAATGCGGCGAACTGGCGCTGAGCTACAGAGATTGCCCCAAAATCTTCCTCTCTCGTACCAAACTCGTGCATATGGCGTGCGGCAAACATGGCCAGCCATTGAGGAGCGGCAAAGTTCCCATACGGAGCAGCGAATTGCATGTCACCACGGATAGCACCGCCTCGATTCCGTCCACCGCTGTGACCCTGACTCCGGCTTACCGCCCGGTAGCAAAGACACATTTCGCAGCTTCCAGAAGCGACAGCCGCGGCGCCATTGAGTACCCCAGTTATACCGGCTGGGCTATTGGTGAACGCATCGTTGTACCAATGCAGGTACGGGATCCCAATCGTTTCTGCCATATCCCAGGCACTAACTAGCTCTGTCGGGAAACTGTACTGTGCGATCCCATCCAGATCTTTCGGCGTGACCCCAGCATCCTCCATAGCATTCAGTGCGGCCATCACCGCAAGCTGGTGAACCGTATAGTCCGACTTTCGGAGTACTGGCGAATAGCCAACCCCGACAATTGCGACCTGACGACCCGGATGGGGCATCAGTCATCCGTCCTTGGACGAAATTGCGGCAGCGTGATGTCTGCCGTAACGTCCTCAAAGACGACCTCAACGGGCATGCCAATTACAATCTTGGAGGAATCACACTCCACTACATTACACACGAGACGAACAGCCGGATCTTCATCTAATTGCACAAGTGCAACTGGATACGGCACTTCTTCTGAGAACCCGGGATGGTAAACATAGTGGGTGTGTGTGAACGTGTAGATCGTGCCACGGCCACTGACCGTTTCCGGCCCCAACTTGTCGGAAAGACAAGCGCGACATCGAGGCCGTGGCGGAGGGATGAAGGTCCCACAGTCCTGACAACGAAGGATGTCCAACTGGTGTTTTCTTGCGGCATCCCAAAAAAACTGCGTTGCCTCATCCGGGAATGGGATCGGCTTTGAGTAGTCAGACACCTCGCAGCTTATCCTTCGGGCCAGATGATCGCACCATCTTGCTTCAAGCGAATTATGTCTTCCATGGAATATCCTAAGTCAGTCATTATTTCCTTCGTATGTTGCCCAAGCATTGGCGGGGGTCCGAAGATACGACCCGGAGTCTCGGAGAATTCTATCAAGTGGCCAAACTGGCGCATCTCGCCATATTCGGGATGCTCATATATCGCAACAAGGCCATTAGCAATCAGATCCTCATCATGATGCCAAGTTTCAGTTGCTTCCTCATCGCTGATCTCACAAGGTACTCCCGCAGCATCGATGACTTCGAATAACTCTGCTTTACGGCCAGCAGCAAATGTGGCCTCGAGCTCCGAACTCAAAGCCGACGCGTTCGTTTCACGGTCTACAATCGTGGCGAATCGAGTATCGGTCAGCAAGTCCGTACGGCGTAGCGCTCGGGTCAAAGACCGCCAGTGCTCATCCGTTATGCAAGCGAGAGCAATCCAACCGTCGTTCGTCTGGTACAAACGATATAACGGACCGAGACCAGTCTGCTCCACGTCTAGGCTTGGGCGCTGAAACGGGCCATCCGGCCCGATGTAGACATCCGAGTTGTAGTAAAGGCCGCAGTTCAACAGATTTGTATCGACAAACTGTCCTTCACCGGTGCGCTCGCGGTGATATAGAGCCATCAGCACCCCGACGACGGACTGCAGCGCGTTTCCCGTGTCACACATACCAAACCTGTACCAGACCGGAGGATTCCCTTCACCTCCCGATTCCCATTCACAACCGCACATTGCTTGAAACAGCTGATCAAAACCAGGCCAAGAAGCGCGAGGACCAGTAATCCCATAAGCCGGAGTGTGGCAATAGATGACGCTTGGATTCAATTCCCGAGCGGTCTCATAACCGATACCCAGACGCTCGGCGACCCCGGGTCGCATGGTGCGATGGACCACATCGACCTGAGCCATCAGTTGTCGAGCTATCGTGACCCCCTCTGGGTGCTTCAGATCAACTGAAATATCTCGTTTGCCACGTTGACAGCCATGGAAGGGCATCGTTGCGTGGCGCATTTGGTCCCCATCAGGGGACTCCAACTTAATCACCTCAGCACCAAGGTCACTAAGGATCATGTGGCCAAATGGTCCAGCCAGAAAATTACCGAAGTCGAGAACCTTGATGCCCTGCAGCGCATGTTCCCTTGTAACGCCGGTGGGTAAACGCTCCCGACGTTTCAAGTGTCTGAGTTCGGCGAGCAATTCTTCGGTATGCTGGCCAACATTAGGGGCCGGTCCTCGCACTCGGCCGGGAACGTTATGCAACCTGATTCCTACACCAGCTTGCTTTGTCTTCCCAACTATGGGGGCGTCGACTTCGATCACCATCCCGTTTTCGATAACCTGAGGGTCCTCGA
>CAZUGG010000154.1:0-8099 GCA_964619905.1 uncultured Dehalococcoidia bacterium | reverse complement strand
GATGGTTCTCATGACATTGAGTTCGTTGCCGTAGCCGGTATCCATATCGGCCACGACAGGAACTGAAACGGAACGCACCACGTGACGGGTTCGCTCCATTATCTCGGACATGGTCATGAGTCCATAATCTGGCATTCCGAGGGCCGCCGCGGCGAACCCGAATCCGGTGGTGAATAGGGTCTTGCTGCCAGCCTGTTCTGCGATTCTGGCCGAGAGAGCGTCGTATGCCCCAGGGAGCACAATGATGTCAGGCTCTTCCAACATGTTACGTAGTAAGGTTGACGGCTTCATCTCAAACTCCTGTCAAACGTGTACGAGGGAAGCGCGATGATATCACGGCGTGTCGATAATTCGGAAAAGTCCATATCCCAGTGGAAGTTGGCTAGTTACCAGGCGGTCGTTTGGTCCCGTAGGGCTTCGTCCGTACCCACCCAGCCGGTGAGTGTTGCTGGTGTCTGCTGTGCCAAGTGTAGAGCTGCCTGTGCCATGTTATCGGGACCGACGCCCCAGTTCTCAGGAACGTTCCCCTTGAAATAGGCGACTGCACCTTCGGTCAGAACTGCACGTGCCGGCATCAGTCCAGTAACGCTAATGTTGTAGTCTCGGAGCTCGGCGGACAGCCCTAAGGACATTCGGTCTTCTGCTGCTTTGGACATGCCATACACGAGATTCCGTGGCGACTCGGGGACCATTGCGCCCGCTCCAGAAGAGATGTTGATGATAACCCCACTCTTGCGCTCGCGCATGGCGGGGAGTACGGCTCGGATGAAAAGGAAGTATCCCTTGATGTTGACGTCCATGATCAGGTCAAAATGTTTGACCTGAATCTCTTGGAACGTGGTCATGACACTGGCGGCCGCATTGTTGACTAGGATGTCGACGGGGCCGTATGCCTCTTGAACCTGCTTGACGACACCGAAAACCTGTTCCTCAAAGCGCTGGTCACACCGAACAGCCATCGCTTCTCCACCAGACGCTTTTATCTCACTTACGGTTAGGTGGATACTCCCCGGTAGCGTATCAGTCTCGGTTTCAGAGCGTCCTGTGACGATAACCTTTGCCCCCTCGCTTGCATACAGTTTGGCGATGGCTTTGCCGATACCACGACTGGACCCGGTGATTAGGGCGACTTTGCCTTCGAGTTTCATGTGTTGGTCCTTGTATTAGTAACTGTGTGGGAGTGTAACAGGCTGCCCACTTTTGGCAGGCTAGCCGCCGGGCTTCAGTTTGATGCCCCGGGTTTCCTATAGTCCACGACCTACGGCAAGGGTGGACGATCCACCGGAATCTCGACTGGTCAAAGTCGTTCAATGCTGCCGATGGACGATTCGATGAAGCAGGCAGCCTCAAATGAGCAGGGGCCGATGGTCAGGCTTGGTATTTCCGCAGTTCCAGTCGGCCGAGTTGGTTACGGTGCACCTCGTCGGGACCATCGGCCAATCTCAGCGCACGAGTTCGGGCGTAAGCGTACGCTAGTCCGAAGTCTTGAGACATGCCGCCGCCACCGTGGAGCTGGATCGCCCAGTCAAGGATCTGACAGGCCATATTCGTCGCAGCGACCTTTATAAGTGCTATGTCGAGGCGAGCCTCTTTGTTGCCCACCGTATCCATCATGTGAGCTGCTTTGAGGGTAAGGAGCCTAGATTGTTCAATCATGATGCGGCTCTCAGCAATGCGTTCGAGCGTCACGGTCTGTTCTGAAAGTGGCTGCCCGAAAGGCGAACGTGATCTAGCCCTGACGCACATCTTTTCCAGCGCCCTCTCAGCAACGCCGATGACTCGCATGCAGTGATGGATGCGTCCGGGACCGAGGCGCCCTTGAGCGATCTCGAATCCGCGTCCTTCCCCAAGCAGTATGTTGGTTGAGGGGACTCGGACGTCCTTGTATTCGATTTCGGCGTGTCCATGAGGAGCGTCATCGTAGCCGAAGACTGTGAGATGTCGTTTGATGCTGACGCCAGGTGTGTCGATCGGGACAAGGATCATGGAATGTTGCTCGTGTCGGCTGTTGGAAACCGGCGGGTCGGCTCTGCCCATGAAGATGATGATCTTGCATCTAGGGTCGAGCGCTCCGGAACTCCACCATTTGCGACCATTGATGACAAATTCATCTCCGTCGCGATGGATCGTGCTCTGGATATTCGTTGCGTCGGAGGACGCGACATCTGGTTCTGTCATAGAGAAACACGAACGAATCTCTCCGTTCAGCAACGGATCAAGCCATTGCTTCTTTTGCTCTTCGGTCCCGAACCGCTCAATGGTCTCCATGTTGCCAGTGTCAGGTGCTGAGCAATTAAAGACCTCGGGAGCGAAGTGGGATCGGCCCATTATTTCACAAAGTGGCGCATACTCGAGATTGGTAAGTCCTGCTCCGCGGTCGGATTGAGGGAGGAAGAGATTCCAAAGACCAGTTTCCCGAGCCTCTAACTTGAGCTCTTCTAGGACCGTCGGAACCTCCCAACGATCGCCTTCATTTAGCTGGCGCTCGTACACTTCTTCGCTTGGGTAGATACGGCGTTCCATGAATTCGAGGAGCCGCTTACGGAGGTCCCGTGTTCTGGGTGAACCCTCCCAGATTCCAGTATCGACAGCCATTTGTCCTCCAGTTGGTGCTATGCGCTGAGCTGTTCGAGCTCCCGCAGGCCGCTCTCGGCGATGGCTCTAGCTCGAGCACCCTTTTCCATCGCCAGTTCACTCGAAGCAGTGCCAGCTAAGGCTCGTGCGAGAATGCCTTGGTTGATTGCCGCTAGCCTAAACATGTTGAAGATGATGTAAAAATCCCAGTCCTCGATTGTTTGACGCCCCGTCAGTCGACAATAGCCAGCGAGGTATAGCTCCTCTGATGGGATGTTCAGTTCGTCCAGATCGAGCCCGAGCATGCCGTCTACGATTTGAGGCAGCCTCCGGTGCATGCAGTGGTAGGCATAGTCTCCGAGTGGGTGCCCAATTGTCGACAGTTCCCAGTCAAGCACTGCGATAATCCGAGGCTCGGTTGCGTGAAAGATCACGTTTGCTGACCTGAAATCACCGTGGACGATGGTGTTTTCATCATCTTCCGGGATGTTATCGGGAAGCCAGTCAATGAGCTGCTCCATCGCGTCGATGCGCTCCGTCTCCGATGCGCGATACTGTCGAGTCCAGCGGCTGATCTGGCGCTCGAAATAATTGCCGGTACGTCCGAAGTCGCTCAATCCAACGGCCTCGAAGTCGACTTTGTGAAGTAGTGCTATTACACGGTTCATTTCTGTGAAGAGCGCGGGTCGTTCTGCTTGATCTGCTTCGGGGAGCCAGGGGTCCCAAAGGATGCGCCCATCGACGTGTTCCATGATGTAAAAAGCCGTGCCAATGACGCTGGCGTCCTCGCACAATGCATACGAACCGGGCACAGGCACTCCGCTGTCTCGAAGCGCGGTGATCACTCGATATTCCCTGTCAACTGCATGGGCCGACGGCAACAGATCTCCGGGGGGTTTTCGGCGAAGTACATAACGTTGGCTGCCCGAAGTGATCTGATAGGTAGGATTTGATTGGCCGGTGCGGAACTGCTCAACCACTATTTTCCCAGAGAAGCCCTCGATGTTTGCGGCCATATATCTTTCTAGAGCCTTGATATCGAATTGGTGACGTTCGAGAACCGGCATGACCCCCACGATTTCGTCTCTTCCCATGAGCACTCCCATGCGGCACCGAGATGCCGACTTTGCAGCATGTTAGCAGAGGAGAGAGGTCAGTGGACGGCGGTTAGGATGAAGTCGTATTGTGCAGGATGTTAGAAACCCTGGGGTGATAGCCAGCGACGCTATGTCGCTAATGGTATTGTAGTCCAACCCGTCTCTTGGGAGGAAGTCCTGGAGATATTATTGATTAGGCACGGGGAAGCCATTTATGGTGATCATGATGGCCTAACCGAGCTTGGCTTGAAGCAGGCGGAGTTCTTGGCGGCTCGCCTCGCCTCGATGGACTTGGCGGGTATCTTTTCGAGCACGATGGCAAGGGCTCGACAGACTGCGGAAAGAGTCGCGGAGAAAGTCGGTCTTCCTATCATATTTGACGACCGTTTTCGCGAGATCGACAGTGGGAATCGGCAGACTCTTTCGCCAGAGGAACGGCGTGACCGGGCTTCGCGGTATCTTACTCGGAAGAAGGTGTATCGCCTCGATTACTCTCATCAGAACGGGGAGTCGCCGGCCGACCTTTACTCTCGGGCCGTGGGGGTTCTGGACGACGTATTCCCGGCCGATCGAAGAGCCTCCTACCAAACCTGTGTTGTGGTCGCCCATGGAGGTTTCATAAACGCGGCTCTATGCTACTTCGTCGATCGCTCCTTCGATGGCTGGATGCGGTTTCGTTTGGGCAACACATCCATCTCGAGGGTCAGCCTAGTCGGTGACAGCAAACTTGTTCTTGGCGTCAACGATCTTGCACATCTCGATGGCCTAGGTTCTTGATGTTTTTCAGCCATGGGTAATGCCCTGGATCGGTGAAGCAAAATCACGGACAATGCGTTGGTCGCTTGGAGACAAGAAGTTGGTTGAGAACCGACTTTGTGGTGGCTTTCCTGGGGCAAGGTCGAACCTAGGATTGGCTGGCACCAGAGAGCAACTGTTCGTGCTCTTGGCTGCCGCGAGGTAAAAGCTTGAGTATCAAAGATAAGGTATGCATTGTTGGTGTTGGCCTAACCGATTACGGGGCCAGGGGCCAGTTCGCTCACAGGAGCCAGATTGAACTCATCGGTGGCGCCCTTGACGAGGCACTTGAAGAAGCGGGGCTCAACCGTCAGGACGTGGACGGGTTCTCTTCCTTTTCCAATGACGCCAATGATCCGAGCTTTCTGGCTCCCGCTTTGGGCATTCCCAATGTGAATTACTCGGCGATGGTTTTTGGCGGTGGTGGTGGCGGTGGATGTGCTGCGATAGCAAATGCAGCAGCTGCGGTTGCGGCTGGTTATGCCGAGGTCGTGATGGTGTACAAAATCATTACTCAGCCGCCGCACCGGCGCGTTGGAGCGGTTTATGGGGCGGCTGAACGTGCGGACCCCGGGAGTGATCTCTATCGGCCCTTCGGCCTGTTTGCTCCCGGGCAGTTCTTCTCACTCTTCTTTCAGCGCCATATGTACGAGTACGGAACCAAACCTGTTGCGCTTGCCGAGGTAGCTGTGGCGCAGCGCGCTCATGCAATGCGCAACCCGAAGGCACTCATGAGAACGCCGCTAACCATCGAAGATCATCAGAATTCACGCATGATTTGCGATCCTTTTCGCCTTTTCGATTACTGTCAGGAGAACGATGGTGGTGGGGTGGTGCTCGTGACCTCAGCGGATCGTGCTAAGGATCTCAAGCAGACGCCTGTGTATATCATGGCAGCTGTACAGGGAGGTGATAGCGATTGGGGCCAAGCGTTGACCAGCCAGAATGCCCCGGATGAGATTTATGCTTCTTCCGGTCATCGCCATCTCGCCAAACGGCTTTATGATGCTGCTGAGGTCGGACCGGAGGATGTCGATGTGGCTGAATTCTACGATCATTTTAGCGGGCTCGTTATCCTACAGCTCGAGGATTATGGATTCTGCAAAATAGGGGAGGGCGGAGACTTCGTGTCGGAGGGGGGTCTGATGTGGCCTCACGGCCGTCTTCCGGTCAACACTCACGGAGGCAATCTCTCCGAAGTCTACCTGCTTGGGATTACCCACATGGTTGAGGCGGTGCGTCAACTCCGGGGCACCTCGAGTTGTCAGGTGGAAAACGCGGAGATAGCACTAGTGACCTCGGGCCCCAGTAATTTGAGCACGAGTTCAATGCTTCTACGGAGGTAAGGGTGACTTCGTCAGACCAAGAGGCGCTTTATCTGCCCGGCGATCTCGCAATTGTGACGCCCGACGTCCACACTAAGCCTTATTGGGATGCTTGCGCCCGCCAGGAGCTTCGGCTACAACGCTGTTGCGACTGTCGGAGCTGGCAGCATCCACCGATTACCGGATGCCAGAGCTGCGGATCATTCAACCGCGAGTTCGTATTGGTCAGCGGTAAGGGAGTTGTCTATAGCTTCACGATCCCCTGTCATCCTGTGATTCCATCTGTGCGGGAATGCGTTCCGTATAACGTGGTGGTAGTGGCATTGAATGAGGCTCCTGGTGTTCGACTGATTAGTAATCTGATAGATATGGATTCGGATGAAATCCGTATCGGCATGCCGGTGGAACTGGCCTGGCAACGGGTAGACGAAGATGTATGTCTGGCGCGATTCCGTTCGGCGTCAGTCTAACCTGACATCTTGAGTACTAGCTGGGCTGTCTACGTCGCCGAGGTCGGCTAAAGGGCCACCGCTAATGGCCACGTTGCCTTTATAGGGTTCAGCCCCCGTTCCATCTACGATCAATCCGTTCTTGATCAGCACGTCGTAGGGAATTACTGAGCTCCGTGGCGCCTTTGTCGCTGCCGCACGCTGTTGGCGAGACGGTAACAGAAAAGGCTGATGGCAGCAGATTGTCGACTGGAAGGTCGCTCCACTGAGTCACCTGGGTTAACATGACAGCTCCATGGACATTGGAATTATCGGCGGTGGCGCTCTCGGTTTGGCTGCCGCGTATGAACTAACTAGGCGCGGGCACAAGCCCGTCGTCTACGAGCGGGCACCGTTTCTTGGTGGACAGGCCTCCACCTTTGACGTGGGTGGGGGACGTCTCGAACGCGGTTACCACCACTTGTTTCGGAGCGATACATCGGTTGTCGAGCTAATCGAAGAGCTGGGGTTGGGTAAAAAGCTTGCATGGATAGAGTCTAGCGTCGGTTTCTACAGTCAGGGTGAGATCCACCCGTTCACTACGGCACTAGACTTGTTGCGCTTCAAACCACTCAGTTTCTTCCAGCGTCTCCGACTTGGACTCGTGACCTATTTCCTGCAGCGTAAGGCATATTGGCCTCGGGAATACGAACGGATCACTGCCCGTGACTGGTTACGTAAGCGCATAGGGAAGAGAGCACTTGAAGTTGTTTGGGATCCACTACTCAGAGGGAAGTTCGGCGATCATGCTGACAAGATTTCGATGGCGTGGCTGTGGGGAAAGATTTACCTAAGGACGACAAGCCGAGACAAAGGCCTGCGGGGCCGTGAACGCCTGGGTTACCCTATGGGTAGCTTTGCCGAGATATTCGAGGCCCTGGAGCGAGCCATACCAGAGGGTGGCGGCGAACTTCACTATCCATCTTTGGTGAAACGGGTTCTCGTCGAGAGTGGTCGGGCTACTGGACTTGTGATTGAGACTGCGAGTGGAGAGGAAACTCGGCATTTTGACGCGGTGCTCGCTACGGCCCCGTCTTATGTGGTTCCCGAGCTCGTACCCGAGTTACCGAGAGATTACAAGGAGCTACTCACCAAGGTGCGTTACGAAGCTGCCATCCTAATAGTGATGCAGTTGAACCGTAGACTCACGCCATACTACTGGGTCAACATCGCTGATCGATCAATTCCGTTTGTGGGACTGATCGAGCACACGAATTTCGTGGACAAGTCGCTTTATGGGGGCAATCACATTGCGTATCTATCGAACTATGTCGCTCGCGAGGACAAGTTCTACGATATGGACCCGGACGAACTGTGGGCCAATTACGTTCCTGCAATCAAACGCCTTGTACCGGAGTTTGACGAGTCGTGGGTGACGAGCTGGAGCTATCATCGAGAGAACGCGGCCCAGCCTATAATCGGCCTCAATTATTCGAAGACGATCCCGTCTTTGAAAACGCCAATCGATGACCTGTGGTTAGCTAACACGACGCAGATCTACCCGGAGGACCGGGGGACGAATTACAGTGTGCGTCTGGGGCGTTTAATGGCTCGCATCATCACGGGTGACGAGGCGAATAAGATGTGGTGGGAGTAGCCGCTTCCCGGTCTTTCTTTTTCAAGGTGGCTACCGCTCCAACTGCAGAAGACGAGGGATCCTGGTTTCGTCACACACCAGCGCAGGATTTGTTCCTCGATTTCCGCTAGCGCAGCAGCTTAAAGAACTCGCGAATCTCGTGTACTAGGCCTTCCGGGTTTTCCATAGCTGGGAAATGGCCCCCGTGGGACATATCCGTCCAACGCTTGAGGTTGAAGGCGTG
>CAZUGG010000153.1:0-5089 GCA_964619905.1 uncultured Dehalococcoidia bacterium | reverse complement strand
ATGCCACTAGCCCTGCGACGGTCATTATGAGGAGCGTTTGGACCAGGAAACCAAGCCGCCTCCGCACCATAAAGACCCAAGCCGCCGCTATGCCAAAGAAGAACGGGAGGAATTCGTACACAGGCAACTGAACGAAGTAGTAGTACCAGGGCTGGCTTCCTCGCTCGACTTCTTGCTGCGCGATCCAATAACCGAGCGACTGCCAAACACCGGTACCGAAACCAACCAAGTTAGTGAAGAACGTCGTATGTAAAACCAAGAAAATAGCGTAGAAGACGCCCCATGCCAGAAGGAACACTCGTCCGTGCCAAAGATAACCAGCCACTGCTCCCAGAAGGAAGAGGATCCCAGCAATAACACTTGCAACCACATACCCTGCTGTCGATCCATCAGGTGCACCAACCTGGGTCGCTGGCATTGCAACATCCATGACCACCGTGTGGAAACCGAAGCCAAACTTGTCAATTACCAAACCCGGAACAGCAGCAAACAATGGCAGCGTCAGCGCAATGAGCAGAATCAGGAAGCCGACGACTGGCGTGATCTGACGCTGCCCCGGTGTGCGCTCGTCATTCGCGGGTAACGCATAACCTACGTCTTCGGACTCACCATTTCCTACTGGCTGACGAGCGACTGGCCTGAGACGCCGGATCAGACCCCGCCACATCGATGGCGCACCATCACTCAGCCACCATGCTGCCAAGAACAGGACAACAATCCCCATCGAAATAAAGGCAGTCTCCTTGGATGAAAACGCGAGAGCTAGTGCTACTGCACCGAGCACAAGCCATCTAGCCTGGCGCGTTTCAAAGAATCGCCACATGGTGATGATGAGAGCCACATCAAAGACGAGGGTAAAGATGTCGTTTCGTAAGAAGCGGCTGAAGTAGAAAATCGACGGCGAAAACGCAAGCAGCGCGGCAACTGCAATCGCGCCCCAGACACCTAGCCTGTTGCGCAGAAACCACGGCGTGATCACGAGCAAGGCCCCGAATAATGCCGGGACGAGACGCGGTGACGCCAGATTGTCACCGAATAGAAAGATGCTGACTGCTGAGACGTGATAGAGAAACGGACCATGAGCCCAAGGGCTGTGGATATACCCGTTGCCTTTGAACAATTGCCAGCTGTCGAAGGCATGGATAGTCTCGTCGTAGTGGTAGGCTCTCCCATCTAGGTCCCAGAGCCTCATGATCAAGGCCACGAGAAAAAGCAGCCCAAATACAATGGGCTGCCAAGAAACTCTGTCTATCCGGATGACGATGCCGAGCCCTTTATCAGAGCTTGTTTTAGGCTCGCTCTCCGACTCTGCGCCGTAACTAGAAGCCATGTTTTTCAAGAGGCGGGCCGGTATTTATATATTACTACGCGTTCATTCTCAAACACGACATCGAGGAACGAGACGAGTCTCGTTTCCACCTGTGTCCCATAAGCCCCACGTTCCAAATCGCCTACAACCACGTAAGTCACCGCGTACTTGTCCAGAATCCCCCTCGCCAATGCCTCGTCGTCCGTGCGATAGAAGGTATCCACATCACGACCTCGCTCCGTGATCGCCTCGAACGGTTTGCCCCTCCACTGCCTCTCGTGGCCGCCCCAACCAAGCACGGTTGGTATCCCCGTGCGCTGAGAGAAGCGTGCCACTTCAGGATTGTAAGCCCCTTGAGGCTGACCAAGCTCGTCGAGCACCACGGCCTCGATCAACACCGAATCCCCCTCGGCGTTCTCATCTAACCACTGAATCGCAGAGAACTCATGGGGGGAATGACGTTTCACCAGAGTCATGCCGTCCAATGTCAGATCCCCGGAAAACTCGTGGGCTCTGCTGTACGTTGAACTTGGCACGTAGACAAACCCAGCTACGAGCAATAGCCCAAGACCGCCGAACACAGCCCCATTGCCTATGCGCCTTAAGCCGTGGGACCTGGTGATGCGCGACCCCCAGTAATAGAGGGCTACAGAGCCCGCAATTGCATAGAGAATCCATACCTGATAATAAAATTTGAACACCGTGTTCATCCGCTCAGCGGTGACACCGAACTGGTCCTCAATGTGGAAGAGTTCAGCTCCAAGCATCAGAAGAAAGCCGAATGTCAGCAAAAGTACGACGAACTGCACAGCCGCTGAGGCCGTTTCCTCACGTGAAGCGCGGTGAAATAGAACGCCCAAGAGCAAAGACATCACGACGAAAACGGGGAGCAAGCGTCCAAAGCGCGACCCTATAGCGAGGAGAGCCTCGACCATTGAACGCTCTGCGTCGAGCAAACCCATGCGCACTCCCGCCACTGTGAGGCCTAGTTCCACTCCAACCCAAATCACAAACGGAACCAGTGGGATCGCGATAGCCCAAAAAGCGGGCAGCTTCAGCCAATCCGAATTCAGGAAACCTCTAGCAGGTACTGCCTCGATTGAACTCCCGTCCCCAATCGTCGGTAGCACGAGATCGGACCTCGTCAAAGAGCCATGGCCCCGTGACTTGATCCATTTTCTAAGCCACGAGCAAATCGGGTCTCGCAGGCTATCCCAGGCCAGACCACTCGCAAGACTCAATGCGAGAGCCAAGAGCGGCCCCAGTGCCAGGAAAAGATGAACTGGATTCGTCCCCTGGAAGCGTACTGGGGTGACACCGGCGAACTGCGAGTCAAAGAAAAGGTAGAACGGGATGAAGAACGCGAAGGCCCCCACAATCATCAGCACCATCAGGCCGCCGACTCGAATGAAATTGACGCGATGACCCGTAGCCACTCCATGGAATGCCCGTAGCAAGACCACAGCGAAGAAGAGACCAAGAAAAGTGGGTAGGTCCCAGCTATTGAGAAAGCCGAGGGCTCCGATCACACCAGTCACTAGAACAAACTCCCATGGGCGCCGTTTGATCCATCCAATGTCGAGAGGTGAAGGGGTTCTTAAGGCGTTATATGAGAGACCGATGGCCAGAATGACGAATGGGATCGCCATGACGTGTGGATGAAGATCGCCGAGCAGGAAGCTGAAAAAGGGAAACTCCGTAATGGTGAAGTCCACTCCGCTCCCAGGAAAAGGCCCACCACCAACTGCGCTATTGATAACTCTCGTGTCTCGGAACCACCACCAGAATTCATTTGGGTGCCACGAATTGTTATGCGAGAGTCCATCGAGCCCATTAATCGATATCGCGCCCCAAAACCCGGCCGAACCGATCTCATTGGTGTGGAAGAATTCCAAAAGTCCAACCAGGTTCCCCATGAAGAGCAGCAGCACGACCCCGACGACACCGGTGGCTATGGGCACGGTCAGGCTTATGGATTTTCGTAGACCCGAAACGATATTAAAAACGACACTGAAAATCGCCGACGCCGACATTGCAGCAAAGAAAACCAGCGCCAAGTTGTACGTAACAGATGAAGCAAAACCCGTCACTTGAGTGACAGCCGCCGACATCAGGTAGCCAAAGTAGTAGTAGCTAATCGATTCACCGGCTAACCAGGGGTCCTGGGGCGGGAAGTTCGGCGATTGGATGATGGCGTTGAGCAGAGCAAAGTCCATCGGCTGTTCCGTGTGGGCTATTGCCGGCGTCAGACTCCGAATATAGGCCCAAACCCCGAAAGTAACCGCGAAAACAACCTCTGTCGCAATAACTACCTGCCACTTGGCTTTAAAGAAACTCTTAATTGACTCCCGGGTTCTGCAGGCCACGACGCCCGATATCACCACCAACAACACAAGTACGGCAATCGCACCGAATTGGGTGTTCGGCACAATACGAATGACGCCCATGATCCAGAACAAATAACCGAAAATCAGTAGGCCAAGGACCCGAGCTAGTCCATAACCACGGTCAGGAAGGAACCGAAAGACCGCGATCGTAATGGGCACGGCGGCCAGCCCAATGCCTAGGAAGGCAACCCAGCAGAGGACCGCTTCGATCAAGCGAATTACTCCCTAGACTTACGCCTAGGCGGCGAGCGCCTCTGCCCCGAACAGCGCGGACACATACTCCTCGCTGTCAAACGGCGTCAGATCATCGATTTTCTCGCCGGTGCCCACGAACACAATGGGCAGCTTGATCGAGTCGGCAATCGCGATGGCGACGCCTCCTCGCGCGGTACCGTCGAGCTTGGCCAATATGAGCCCTGTGACACCAACCGCTTCGGTGAAGGATCGCGCCTGGGCCAAACCATTTTGTCCTGTAGTCGCATCGAGAACCATCAGGGTTTCGTGAGGGGCATGCTCATCGAAGCGCTTAACCACGCGATGGACCTTACGCAACTCTTCCATAAGATTAACTTTAGTATGCAATCGGCCTGCAGTGTCAATGATCACTATATCGGCATTCCTGCCCTTGGCCGCCTGCAGAGCATCGAACACGACCGCTCCTGGGTCAGCGCCATGCTGATGAGCCACAATGTCAGCTTTAACTCGACCCGCCCACAAGTCTAGCTGTTCGATGCCCGCAGCCCGGAAAGTGTCTCCTGCTGCGAGAAGGACACGCTTCCCTTGCTCAGAAAAGAGGTTTGCCAACTTGGCAATGCTCGTGGTCTTGCCGACACCATTGACCCCAACGACAAGAATTACATATGGGGACGCGGGCAATACGAGGTCTTTGCCTTCAGAGATCAATGGCGAGGGCTTTCCTTCAACCCGCATAACCTTCTTGATCTCATCTTCCAGGACCCCACGGGCCTCCTCACCATTGGAGGCTCCCTCTGATTTTACGCGGGCCTTCACTCGCTCAATTAATGCGGTGGTTAACTTAACACCCGCATCGGAGGAAATGAGCGCTTCCTCTAACTCCCCCCATAGATCTTCGTCGATTGGCGAGCGGCTAAATAGGCTAGTGATACGGCCGAAGAACGTATCCCGAGTCTTCTTCAGACCTGCGTCAACTTTGTCCCGACGTCTAAAGAGCCCCATGTCTGTTCATCGTATCACGGGACTAAGGCGAACTCGCACACCACACAACCGGCGACCAAGGAGGGCAGTTCTCTCAAGATCGACTCAAAGCCTACCGGTCCTGTACCCAGTGCTACAGGATCGGCCCCGTTGGGAGACACCAAGTGCCCGGGCCATAGGGATCGGGGAAAGTGCGCCCGTCCACGAGATAATGCTC
>CAZUGG010000152.1:0-8400 GCA_964619905.1 uncultured Dehalococcoidia bacterium | reverse complement strand
TGGGAAGTCCCCATCAGGGTCTATGCTTCCGCTCATGACGAAATCGCCGCCCTCTCCTTCGCCGCAGAAACCGAACGCTTCAAACTGACGAATGATTTCGAAGGAGAATGGGTCATAAAACTCGCACACGTCCACGTCGGTGGGATTTATACCGGCCATACCGAAACTACGCTCGGCTGCTTGGCGGCCGACCCATCCGAGAGGGTACGATTTATCAGATCTTCCTACCAGGTCGAACGCCGGTGGATGGTGGTATGAAGGCCCGAAGCCGTCTCGCCCGCCACCTAGGATATAAACAGGCTTGTTTTTGGCGCTTCGGGCTCGCTCCGCAGTTGTTAGAATCAAAGCGCAGCCCCCTTCTGACGTCATGGCACAGTCAAGCAAGTGATAAGGGTCGGCCACCATACGCGATGCAAGAATGTCTTCAGGGGTGAAAGGGCCCCTGCCTTGGTAAATGGCGTCCGGGTTGATGTGTCCATTGTTCCGGATTGTCGCCGCGACCTTTGCTAGGTGCTCCGGTTTCGTGCCGTAAGTATGCATGTGTCGTCTAGCAATCAACGCGAATTCGGCAGCGGTGAAGAGTCCCCAGGATGCTACGAATTCGTTGCTGGGCCGGGTCCATGGCGCCGTTGACTCCCGTTGGGTATAGATGTTCGCTGAACCTGCGGCCACCAGAGCCGTCGTGCATTGGCCAGTGGCGATTGCAGAAGCAGCCTCTAGAATAGCCGGGATGCCTCGACCCTCGGCTTGGCCTCTCCAGGCAGGGCCTGCGCCCAGTAGATAAGTGAACTGACCAGTGTTGAGGAGACCTCCGCCTATAGACACGCCGTCCAGATCCTTAGCGTCGGTCCCGGACTCTTGGAGCACTCCCCGAATTGCTTCGAGCGTGATTGTTGGAGAGGTGTAGCCGTCTAGAACGCGGGCTTGTTTCGTATTGTAGACGCCAACTATCGCGACATTGTGAAGTGGGTGTTTAGCCATCGGTCAGGATGCTCCTTGGAGAAGCGTGCCGAGTGTAGCAACGCTGAAGAGCCGGAGTCAACGATTCGTGAAGGGAACTAAGCGCTTGTGATGGCCCGAGCCGCCACTGGTGGAGGTGAGTAGGCGGTTGGCTTGTTCGCGACCTATGTAATGGGGTGATCGACCTCGGGTCGAGTGGTTGCGAACGTCTACTTTTTTATTTGTCTTCGGCTCGGTCCCTCGGTGTTTTCCACATGTAGAAACCGAAGATCACGATTGCTCCGATCAGTATGCCTAGGCCGTAACCCCAGGGAATCATAGATAACCTCTAGGCCTGCTCTTTTTACTACGCAGGCTTGAATTTGATAAGTGTGATCTCTTTTGTGACGTCTTCAAAGAAAGCCTCTAGCCGTAAGTCCGGTCGTATCTTTTCGTTACTGATTCCAACAACGTTTGTATACATCAATGGACCTTCGTCTAGTTGAACCAGAACCACATTATACGGCAGGTCGGCTTCGAACGATTTGATATAGGGCTGGCGCATTTCGATATAGCCCCAGACCTTGCCGCGACCGCTGGCCTCGATCCATTCCTTATCGAAGGAGAGGCATTTGGGGCAGGAAATGTAGGGAGGGAAAAAAATGTGCCCGCATCCTTTGCACTTTGGCAAGGTAAATCGGTGCTGCTTCGCGGCCTCCCAAAAAGGCCGATCCTCTTTTGTGATGGTGGGTAGGGGCTTCGCGTACGCCATTCTCTCTAGTCACCCCTTGACAGTAACGAAGCGTTGGGTACTGCGGACAAGCACCAATAGAGGATGTTGCGACAGTTAGGCACCTGTCTCTCACCTGCCTCCCAACGCAGTTGGCGCACCGCCTCGGCATGATTGTTCCAACCTTGCAGGTACGCCTCGCTGAGCATGCCGCCGCTGGTATTCATGGGGTATTCTCCACCTAGCTCGATTCGCCCGTCTTGTATCCACTGGAGACCTTCTCCGCGCGGAGCGAACCCGAATCCCTCCAGGCCCCAAAGAGGGGATACGCTGAAGTTATCGTACGCTTGCACTGAGTCGATGTCTCGTGGGACTACTCCAAGAGGGTCAAGCATGTCTGTTCGCATCGACTGACAGGCTTCATACCAGAACTCTGGGTCCACGTATTGTTCGCGAATCGTAGCTCGTTCAGCAGCTCCTTGAATCAACACAGGGGTGTGTTTGAGGTCCTTCGCTCGATCGGTAGAGGTCACGATGTAGAGGACCGCGCCATCGTTGACCAAACAGTAGTCGTAGAGTCGTAGTGGCTTCGCAATGAATCTTGCTTCGAGGTACTCGTCAACTGTGAACGGCGTTTGCATCACGGCCTTCGGATTCAACGAGGCGTGCTTGCGGAATGCTACAGGTATAGCGCCAAGATCCCGTTCGGTGCCCCCGTAGAGGTGCTGATAACGTGTAAAGGCCAATGAATACTGGGCTCCTGGGGATGCCATGCCATAGATTGAGTCGTAAAGGTCGCCTTGGGCGGGTCCGCCTCCGAAGACTTGAGCTTGACTTCGGTACGTGACCGAGTTGAAGAGGGCGACGTAGTCAGCTAGTCCATGATGGACTGCCATCGCTGCGTGGATCAAGGCCACGGTGCACATGCGTCCGGCTGAGGGATAACCGGCCAGAAAACGCACGTCGGTCAGCCCCGAACGATAGGCGAACGGTTCATAAAACTGGGAGCCACCAACGACCAGACCGTCAATCTGACTCACGTCTAGTCCGGCATCGTCGCAAGCCTCTTTTAGGACCTCGACCGCGAGTTCTTCGCGGGTTCGCTCGGGGTCTCTTTTCTTGTAAAGATCGTGGAAATCGCTTGTTGCGATCCCAACGATGGCTGTTTGACCCGCTAGCGCTTTGTCGGTCATAGGTGGACGTCCCTCGGGAAGAAGGTTTGGAGGAGTCTCTCAGACCCAAGAGTGAGGGGAGCCTATCCCGCCCTCTCTACCCTGTCAATAATAGCTTAAGGCCACCGAAGCTCAGGGCCGTCATATGCGGTCGAGACGAACCGATCGTCGAACACGGTGGTTACGTCGACGGAGTTGGGGATTGCTTCATATTCGATTAAGTGATCGTGGAGGTTTTGCCATTGCCCTGCTGTCATTGCCCCGATACCGCGTTCGTTGGTTATTGCGCTCCGGGCGTCCCCAAGCTCCTGACGCAGCATGAACCTCTGATGTTCGCGTTCCTCCAAGGGTGCGAATTCGAGGATGATATCGAGGGCCTCCTCCTCGTTTTCTATGGCAAACTTTACACCTCTTAGTGTTGCCTTCACGAACCTTTGGATCATATCCCCCTGTTCGTTGAGACGGTCGCTGTTCACTATGTATGTGAGGCCGAGCTGGGGAACTCCGAAGTCAATGGGGTCAAAAAGGGTTACCGGGAATCCCATTCGTGTCAATGTGTCAGGCTCGTTTGACTTAAAAACCGCGAGCACATCTACTTGACCCTGGCTGAGAATACGGGGGTCGAAGCCCACGCTGATTTCCTCGATCCGAGAACGGTCGATTCCCTCCGTCTCCAAAATAGCTCTGTAGGCAGGAGGCAAGCTGATCTTGTAGCCGAACCGTTTGCCCTGCCAGTCAGAGGGGGATTTGATGCCAGATGACTCTAAGGAGATGAAGCCTTGCTGTCCTACCTGGCCGAAAAGCACGACGGCCGTAAGCGGGATTCCTGCGGCGTTGCGCTTAAGGACGTCACTCGCGTCAGCGGTCGCGACATCGATTTCTCCTGCCGCCAACAAAGGTATGTGCTGGCCACCCTGAGAGTGGCGGATTTGCACATCAAGCCGCTGGTCTGCGAAGTAGCCTTTTTTTTGGGCGATGTAGGCTGCAGCAAAAGGAAGGTTCGCTTGAGGTTTGAAACCTGCCATGAACGTAATTCTGTCTGGTTCTGCTATGGCTGTGGGCTCGGCCGATCCACACGCCACAAATATCAGAAGGGACGAAGCAAGTGCTAGTCCGATGGATAGGAAAGGTTTTCTCAAAAGGATCCAGAACAATTTACTCCCCCAGTTACTAGGTGCTTAGAAAACGTGCATCGTGCAGCAGAGGGGCAACTTCATCAACGAAGATTTGAAGCTGCCCCAACTGATTAAAGGACGCGAATCTTATCACTAACTCATCGGCTCCTGCAGCTACGTATTCGTTCAATCGCTTTGCCACGGTTTCTGGCCCGGCGAACGGACCCCACTTGTCGGCCCAAAAATTTAGTCCGTAATAACGCCGTATAAAGTCGTCGGCCTCTGTTATGGCAGCTTCTTCATCCGGGCAGATGTTAACCGTGGCGTAAAAGACGGTCCGCAACGAGCTAGGGTCGCGGCCGGCAGATTCTGCATGTCTACGTACCTTATCTATTACCTGAGCGAATTGGTGTGGTTCGTCGGAGATCCCTATCAAGCCATCCCCGTATTCTCCCGCCCGCCGGTACTGGTCTTCTGAGCCTGTAGCGAAATGGCTCGCCAGGATTAGGGGAACCCCGTTTCCTTGGCAAGGTTTGGGGTTTAGTGCAGCATCACGTGGTTGGTAGAAATGTCCTTGGTGACTGACTCGATCCTCAGTCCAAAGTCGTTTGCACAACCGTACTAATTCGGTCATACGGGATCCTCGTCCCTTGGGATCGATTCCAGCGGCCAGCCACTCATTACGCTGGGCCTCGTTAAAAAAGCCGCCGACTCCAAGACCTAGGTCGAGGCGCCCGCCCGAGAGTACGTCCACGGTCGCAGCTGTTTGTGCGAGCAACACCGGTGGCCTTAATGGCGCCAGCAAAACAGAAGTTCCTAATCGTATGCGGTTGGTTTTAACGGCAACCGCGGCCAGTGTGGCAAGGGGCTCAAGCCGAGGTTTGGCGCCCAGGCTGTCGCCCAGCCCAACAGAGTCACCCCCCGCTTTTTCCGCGCGTTGCGCAATGCCGATTACTGACGCCACCTCGCTTTGTGACTCGCCGAGAAGAAGTCCACGGGTGGGCAGCAAGAGACCCAATTTGGGTCGAGTCATGCCCGAGTCTCTTCCATTTTGGCTTCGAACTGGTCTTCCGGAATCAGGCGCAGCCATTTGGTTAGGTCGGCTTCGAGCGACGGGCGAGCAGCCCGGTAGATCCCCAGACCATACGGTGTGTCAAGGTCGAAAGCTGTGCCGGATCGATTGACGGTTGTGTAACTAATATCTGCGACTCGACAGGCCTCCACATGGGAAGGGAAGCTGTTTTTACCGAACCGTAATTTGGGGAACATCCCGTTGGGTGCGAGGAGCGCATTTGTACCGGCGTCGCGGGCTGCCTGGGCAATCACGACCTGGCTCAGATCTGCCGATGCCGAAACGATGAACTCAACGTCCGTGGCGGCGAGCATCCCTAAGTCCGAGGGCACGATCAAGATTGCTTTGGCGCCGTCTTGAAAAGCTTTTTTGGCAGCTCGTTCGAGTGCTGAATTGAGAGCGGCGCCGTCATCTTCGTACCAAGACGCGTTGTGTTGCTTGGCAAGATCGAGTATTTGGGCATCACCTCCAATGATCCGCGTCTGTGCAACTGCGCTGGACTCGCCTATTGCTTGGAGCACATGATCGAGCATCACCAAAGAAAGCGCTGCGCGAGAACGGGGATCTAGTACACGTCGAAGGCGCCGCTTTACCTTCTCAAGTGGCTTCATGGGGACGAGAGCTACAACTGTCGCTTCAGCCAACGAGGCGCTCCTTGATGATCTCCAAGACTTCGTTTGCGAGCCGCTCTTTGGCATCTGAATCGTTCATGATGGTGTCGCGCGGCACGGGCTCAATTCCCGTATTTCGTACAGCGTCACTCATTGTGATGTCCTGGTTGTCGATAACGAGGACATCACAGAGTCCGGTAAGACGCTCGGCAACACCGACGCTACTCACGTTCTCGCCTAGTTCACCCATGAGCTTTGCTGCGGGACCTCGTAACGCCCGCCCGCCGATTAGGGGGCTGACGGCTACCCTCGGCCCCTCGAATTTAGCTATGCGGTCCCGTATCTCTTGCACCGCTAGAATGGGCGCAATGCTGACTATCGGATTAGACGGGCAAAAAACTATGGCGTCGGCCTCTCCTATGGCGTGCGATGCGGCAGGCGAGGCCGTCGCAGACTCGCTTCCATCGTAGCTGACGCTTAGAGCGAGTGGCTTGCATTCGTGTTTGACAAAGTAACTCTGTAAGGAAAGCACACCGGAATCGGAAACTATTTTTGTGCGTAGGCTGTCATCGGTTGCTGGCACTAGAGTGCATTTTACGCCGAGCCTTCGCGAAAGCTCTTGAGTGGTTTCAGTCAGCGATAGGCCGTCGTGAAGCATGCGCGTACGAAGAACGTGAGTAGCTATGTCCAAATCGCCAAGAGAGAACCAGGCGTCCTCGCCGTACCGACGGAACATATCGAGGGACTGGAAGCTCTCGTCAGCGAGGCCCCAACCAGTATCTTGGTTAGAAAGTCCCGCCAGCGTGTACATCTGCGTGTCCAGGTCGGGTGACACGTGGAGCCCATAGAAAGTTTCGTCGTCAGCGGGGTTCGAGATCACAGTCAACCGGGTTGGTTCAACGACGCGGCTCAGTCCCCATGTGAGTTTGGCTCCACCCACTCCTCCCGCGATAGCAGCAATTCGAAGCGTGCTGGACTGCATCTCGACGTTGCTCGGTCTACTGGGCCCGTAGGCGGTAAGAGAACTCCCTTCAGACATGTGGATTTTACCACGCTATCCAAAGGAGGCTAGTGGATAAATCCGTGGCAATCTTTTTTGTTGACCCACTCCCAGATGCCTGCCTACACTGCCCAAACGGGCAGAACCCGTCACTGGCTATGCTTGTACCCCCAAACCTTGGTGCGAAAGTTGGATTGCGGTAACGCTAGCTAGAGGAGCTGATTATGTATAAAGGCTTCCGAGTAGTAGACGCAGATTCTCACTACCACCGAGTTCCGGATCTGAGAGATAGCTACATCGACCCCAAGTTTCGGGATCGCTTGCCCGAGACGCGCCCCGATGGGGTCACTGTGGTTGATAACCGGGGAATGTCGACGGTCCAGTGGAAGCGCATGGATTATTTGAATGAAATGTGGGACACGGAGTATGGGGCCTATGCGGAGCGAGGCTTCGATCCCAAGGCCTACCTGATGGCCATGGAAGATCAGGGAGTCGACAAGATGGCGCTTTTCGGAGTGCCTACCGTAGGTGCGTGGGGCCTTGATCCATCGGTCGCGGATGCTATGGTTCGCGGCTTCAATAGATGGGTCGCCGATTTCGTGGCTGACACGGAGGGTCGAGTGATCCCGATCGGTCAGATAGATTTACGGAACGTCGATGCGGCAATTAGGGAAGTAGAGCGTTGCGTGAAGCAGGATGAATTTAAGGGGTTCTTTACCAACACTCAACCAGCGATCCCGGGCCTCACCCTCGACAAACCCTATTATGACCCCCTTTGGTCCACGTTCGAGGAATTGGGCGTGCCTCTCTGTTTACACAACGTTGCTGGTGCAGGCCACGGCCAAATTGGGCAAGATCGATTTGGTGACTGGGCTGCACCTCGTGTGGCCTTTGCTTTCCCGGTCGAAATGCAGGTGGCATTCTTCCAGGTACTACTCGGCGGCATCTGTGCGCGCCATCCTAAGCTCCGAGTTGTCGGTCTTGAATCCGGTGCTGGCTGGCTACCGTATATGCTCTGGTACTACGACGAATTGTACGAACGGTATCACGACTGTGATCTGCCGCCGATGGAGCTAAAGCCGAGCGAGTACTTCCGGAGGCAATGCTTTTTGTCTGCGGAACTAGAGGAGCCTACTCTCAAGTATGTGATTGATTACTTGGGATCAGACAATATCGTGACGGCCTGCGATTTCCCCCACCCCGAGGGGCCTTATCCTGATGGGGTTCGTCATTTTGTTGACCGCAGCGGAATCTCCGATCAGGACAAGCGCAAGATCCTGTGCGATAACGGCCAACGCTTATACAACGTGACCTGAATTACCGTGGGCGTTCTGTGGAGTCTCCGATGGCAGATATTCTGCGCTGGGGGTAGTCATGGGGTGTATGGGGTTCAAGAATTGGGCTCTGTTGGTTATGGCCAGATCCCCGTTCATTGTCTCAAGCTAGTTAGGTCATTCGTTGACGGTTGGTCAGAGGGTGGCAATCGTTGAAACGGTCGCTGCGACCGCATTTCTAGAGCGTGATTACGATCTTCCCAAAATGGTTTGCTGATTCGATGTATCGGAAAGCGTCGGGAGCATCGCTAAACGGGAAAGCCTGATCTATGACGGGGTGCATTTCGTTTAGCTCGATTGCCCGGTTCATTGCCTCGAACATCTCCCTGGAACCTACTGAGATACCGTAAACGCGGAGGCGTCGCCCGAGGATGGACATGGGGTCGACTGTGTGAGCGCCAGTGAGAACACCGATTAGGCTGATGCC